>CAMNBS010000008.1 GCA_946533175.1 uncultured Clostridia bacterium | reverse complement strand
CAATCACTCTGAAATTTAAAACTTTTATTTAAAGAAGGTGTAACAACATAAACCCCATCATCATTTCTTAAAATGATTTGTTCATGATTATTAGCAATATTTTGAAGAGCTACCCGATAATAATCACTATCCTTATAACTTACTGATACATTATAATTAAAAACATCATCATTATTAACAACTTCCAATTTTCCTGTCATATCATAAGCTTTTAAGTCATTAATTTGATTTTTTAAATCTTTTATAATATCTTGATTATTATTCCCACAACCAGATATAAATAAACATCCAAAAAATAAAATTAAAAATAAATATTTTTTCATATAACCTCACTTTTCAATTAATTATATTAAAATGAATTTCTTTTATTCATGAATAAAATTAAAAAATTTGATTATTATAAAAATGAAAGACTTTTTTTAATAAAAGAGTTGAAATAGTTGTGTAATACACTAACTATTTAAATTAGAGAAAACTAATTAAAAAAATCAAATAAAAGATTGGGAGGAAATATGCATACATTACAAAGAATTTGCCTTTTGCTAACCATTATTGGAGCAATCGTATGGGGACTAATTGGTATCTTTGATTTTAACCTGGTAGCAACTATATTTGGTGATGGAACCCTATTATCAAGAATAATATATTCATTAGTTGGTATTGCTGGTTTAATTAATATATACCTATTATTCACTGATATTAAAGATTAAAAAATATACCTTCTTTGGTATATTTTTTATTTTATTTGCCAATTAATTGGCTTAATATGTTGCCCTATTAAATAATTATTTGTTTTCGAAAAAGGTTTACTTCCAAAAAAACCATTATAAGCGGATAAAGGACTAGGATGAGCCGATTCAATAACATAATGCCAAGGATTAGTAATTAATTTCTTTTTACTTCTCGCATATCTTCCCCATAGAATAAAGACAACTGGTGATTTCTTTTCATTTATTAGACGAATTACATTATCGGTAAATGTTTCCCATCCCATTCCCTGATGAGAAGCGGCATGATCCTTGACAACAGTTAAAACAGCATTTAAAAGAAGAACTCCTTCTTTGGCCCAACTATGCAAGCTACCATGAGTAGGAATAGGTATTCCTAAATCATCTTGTAATTCTTTAAAGATATTAACTAAACTAGGTGGTTTTCGAATATTAAGAGGAACTGAAAAAGAAAGACCTTCAGCTTCACCTTCTCCATGATAAGGATCTTGACCAAGTATAACTACTTTAACTTTTTCATATGGAGTATAGCGAAAAGCGTTAAATACCTGATCTTTTCTAGGAAAAACAGTTGTCCTATTATATTCTTTTCGGACATTATTCATTAACTGAATAAAATAATCTTTCTTCATTTCACTTTTTAATATTTCATCCCAATCATTACCAATCATACAACTAACTTCTTTCTTTATTATATTCTTTTATTACTTCATTTCTTAACATAAAAATAGATATGCAATTAATTATAGCGAGCAAGGCAACACCTATATCGACTATATTCCATAGCGTAGATGGAGTTGCTACAGCACCATAAATAAGAATAATCACAACCAATATATTTACTACAAATATTTTTCGATTATTCATTTTTTTATCAAGATATTTTAAATTACTTTCCCCATAATAATACCCAGATATTATGGTAGAAAAAGCGAAGGATAAAATAGCTAAAACCAGAGTAATTGTTCCAATGCTACCCAAATGACTATTTAAAGCTTTAAGAATTATTTCAATTCCATTAGGATCAGTAAAATCATGCATCTTAATTTTTGAAGTTAAAATAATCATTGCAGTTGAAGTACAAATAATAAAACTAGTAAAATATACCCCTAACATTTGCAAATATCCCTGTTTTGTTGGAACTTTCATATCACTTGTTCCACTAGCTACAGCTCCTGTTCCAATTCCTGCTTCACTAGAAAATATTCCTCTTTGTACACCAATAATAATACTACTTATAATCCCCCAACCCAAAGCCTTAACATTAAAAGCTTCCTTAAAAACAGTAATTATTATTTCTGGTAAAATTTTAATGTTTAAAATAATAATTATTAAAGCAACCAGCATATAAAGAATTCCCATAATTGGAACTAAAAAAGAAGTAAAACCTGCTATTCTTTTCAAACCATGGGAAATAATAACATACGAAATTAAAGCCACAACAACTCCAGTAATTAAATTAGGAATATTTAAAAATTCATTTAAACTAGAAGCAATCGTATTAGCTTGAATAGCTAAAAAACCACCTAAATAACAAATACATAAAACAATAGCATATAAAATAGATAGATTTTTTTTCTTTAATCCTTTACTAATATAAAAAGATGGTCCTCCTTCATAAAAATCATCTCTTTTTTCATGATACATTACTGCTAAAGTACTTTCTACAAAGGAATTAGGAAGGGTAATTAAAGAAGATAACCATATCCAAAATAATATACCAACGCCACCATTATATAATCCAATAGCAATACCAGCAAGACTTCCTACACCAATACGAGCAGCTAATGCTAGGGTAAGTGTTTTAAAAGGTGAAATACTCCCATTATTTTCCTTCTCTTTACTTAAGCTATGTATTATTTTTTTAAATCTAAATTGTGGAAAACGTAATTTAAATGTGTAAAAAAGACCACACACTATTAAAAGAAATGTTGCAATACTCCATAATACAGTGTTTAGCTGTGCCATGATAATCTCATCCTCCTATTTGTGATACTCCTCATTATTATTAATTTTAAAAGATCGATATAATTGTTCTAATAAGATAACCCGAAATAATTGATGAGGAAAAGTCATTAAAGAAAAAGATATACGAAAATCAACCTTCTCCTTTAATTCATCAGCTACACCATAACTACCCCCAATAATAAAAGTAATATTACTATTTTGTACTAAAAGGTTATCTAATTTTGTTGCAAAAGAAATACTATCCATTTTCGTACCATCAATATCCATTAGAATATTGTAATCATTTGGATTATATACTTCCATAATACTATTATATTCTTCTTTAAGCGTTTTCTTGTAATCAAAGTTTTTATCAGGAAGTTCAATTATCTCTATTTTAGTATATTTACTAATTCTTTTAAGATATTCATTAATTGCTTCCCGATAAAAAGATTCTTTTATTTTTCCAATACATATTATTTTAAACATACTATTTCCCCAATATCTAAACTTTGATTTTGATATGCCGCTTCAATTAAAATATCTTGGTCAAGAATATCTTTTACTGTTTGAATGGCTAATTCATGAGTATTATTATTTTCGGATAAATGAGCAAGAACGATTTCCTTAGTATCACTGCCAATTATTTCTTTTAAATAATTACCAGCTAATTCATTGGATAAATGTCCTTTATCACTTAAAACACGCTGCTTCAAAATATATGGATACGGACCGGTCATCAACATATTAATATCATGATTACTTTCAAAAATATAAAGATTTTTATTTTTTAATTTATTTAAGTTTTTTTGATTAATATATCCTGTATCTGTTACATAAACCATACTCATATTACTATCATGTATTATAAATCCAACTGATCCAGGTGCATCATGGGATGTTGGAAATGTTTCAATAGAAAAATCACCAATCATATAAGGTTCATCATTTAATTCTAAAAAATCTTCTGGTATTATTTTACTAATTTCCTCAAGCATTTGATAATTAGTATAAACTCTTGTTCCATTTTTTTTAATAAATCCTTTTAACCCATTAATATGATCCTTATGTGTATGCGTTATTAAAATAGCATCAATGCTTGATGGTGAAATATCATATTGACTTAATAATTTAACCATTTGTGGATAAGAAAAACCAACATCAATTAATATTTTTTCTTTATCACCTATTAATAGTGTTGAGTTTCCCTTAGAACCACTTCCTAAAATAATCGTTCGCATTAGTAGAATAATAATGGGTTAAATGAATGAGCTTGATATGGAGCTCCATCCCAAATCTCAAAATGTAAGTGAACACCCGTACTTCCACCAGAGCTTCCCACTTCTCCTATAACATCGTGAGCTCGAACACGATCACCAACATGAATATATTTAGTAGCCGAACCAGCACTTCCTGCTCGGTCATTACCATTAACATTTTGCATGTGAGCATATTGAGTATAATAACCATTGTCATGTCTAATTACCACATGATAACCAAGTGAAGAATGGTATGATATATTAGTAACAACCCCATCACGAGCTGCATAAACAGGTGAACCACGTCCTGTTCCGATAATATCAACACCACGATGAAGTTTTCCCCAACGCCAACCATATCCACTAGATATCATATAAGGAAAATTCGTTGGCCATGACCATTCACCATCACCACGTTTAACTTGTTTACCACCACGAACAACAATTTTATCAACTGCTGGAACAATTTCTTCACTAGCAACGATATATGCCTGAACAATTTCACCATTAATCATTTTTAACTTTTGAGTTACTCTTGTTGTTCCATTAGAACCATTCTGTTTAGTTTTAACTTGGCCTTGATACATTTTATTATCATATTCTGTTATTGTTTTATATTTAACAACTTGATCTTCGACAACATGTTTTTCCACAATTGTTGTGAATATTGGTGATACTGAACCAATAGACAACTCTTGACCAACATAAAGAAGTGAAGAAGCATTTGATATTTCCGAATTAGCGATTAATAATTCATTAACACTCATACTATTAGAATCAGCTATTTTTTCAAGATTATCCCCTGTTTTAACAGTATATCGTTTACTACTACTGTTATTACCAAATATTAAGTATTTTGTTAATGAGTCAGCATCCATATAAATCATTTCATTTGTTGGTAAATTAGCTTCTTTAATAGTTATTTCATCTTCGATATAAATATTTTCTACTATTTCACCAGTTGATTCTAATTCAATTTTTTGTTTATTCACAAAAGCTTCATATTGTTCATCATCCACAAATGATAAAATGACACTTTCTACAGCTTTCGTAAACATTTCCTTATTTAAAATATTTATTTTAATAATTTTAGGTGTAGATGTATCAGTAGTATTATCATCATTTAAATACTCCGTACTATTAGTTTTATCAATAATTACTTGATACCCTTTAATAGTAAATGGAGATATTGAATTAATTTTATTATAAATACTTTCTACAGAATCAATTTGATTTTCATAGGTTAACTCTTTAACAACATCTATTTCATTGGGAATATATACTTTATCAACATGATACTGTTGTTTCAATTTTTCTTGTTGAACATTAATATAGTCATTTAATTCATCTTTAGAATTAATATATCCAATTGTTCTACCTTCTAGGTAAACACGATATCCTTCTTTAGGAATAGATGCTTTAACAGTATATTTTTTTATTCCAAAAGATATAAATCCACTTAAAATTAAAGCTATAAAAATCCAAAGAATATTCTTTAATTTCATTATTTTTCACCCTTTTCTTCTTGATAATTTAAGAAAGAACAAGTGTCTCCCTTAAAGATTAAATTAACTGTATCTGTTCTTCCATTACGATGTTTTCCAATAATAAATTCACTTACCGAAGCATTTCCTTCACCTGACGCACCCTTTTTATAATAAGAATCACGATATAAGAAAGAAACAATATCGGCATCTTGTTCAATAGAACCTGATTCACGAAGATCACTCATTATAGGACGTTTGTCTTCTCTTTGTTCAACTGAACGAGAAAGTTGAGCTAAAGCGATAATGGGAATATGAAGTTCTAAGGCTAATAACTTCAAAGCTCTTGATATATCCGAAACTTCCTGTTGACGATTAGTTCCATAATTTTTTCCACCACTAATTAATTGCAAATAATCAATTATAACTAAATCTAATCCTGCATCACTACTTGCTAATCTTCTACACTTACTACGAATTGCCCCAATAGTTGATTCGGTCATATCATTAATAAAAATTTTAGCATCCGATAATTGACTAATCGCTTCATTAAGTCTTGTCCAATCATCGTTATTAAAATTTCCTGATAAAAATTTTTTACCTTCAATCTGACCAACACTAGATAAAATACGATTAGCAAGCTGAACAGCATCCATTTCTAAATTAAAAATAGCCACACTTTTTCCTGCAAGAGCCGCATTAACGGCAACATTAAGAGCAAAAACAGTTTTTCCCATCGCTGGACGAGCCGCTACAATAATTAATTGATTTTCATGAAAACCAGCTGTTAAACGATCAATATCCACAAAACCTGAGGCAATACCGGTTATTTCTCCTTTGGACTTAGATAAAGATTCCAAGTTTTTTTCAGCATCATACAAAATATCTTTAAAATTACGAAATTCTGTTGATTGTTTATCTTTAACAACTGACAAAATCTTTTTCTCTGCTTCATCTAAAACATCATCAACATCTTCACTAGCATCATAACCCATTGATCCAATTTCTTCGGATACTTTAATTAAGCGACGTAATAATGATGCATCATTTACTTTTTTTATATAATACTCAGCATTTGTAGCAACCGCTTCACTATTTAATACTTCCGTTATATAACCAATACCACCAGCATCGTTTAATAAATCATTATTTTTTAATTCTGTAACCACACTAGTCATATCAATAGGAATATTTTTATTACTTAATTTAACTAATGTATTAAAAATAACTTTATTATTGTCATAGTAAAAATCTTCACTTTGTAAACTATCAACAGCTTTATTTAACGCATATTTTGACAAGAACATCGATGATAAAAGAGATTGTTCAGCTTCCATATTATTAGGTATACTTCTTGCCATAATTACCTCTTCTTAACTTCTACTCGTATCGTTCCTTTGATATCTTTATATAAGTTTATTTGAACATTATGAAAACCAAAACAATTAATTGGTTCCATTTCAATTTGCTTTTTATCAAATATAAAACCTTTTTTCTCTAATTCTTCTTTTATTTGTTTACTAGATATACTACCAAACATTTTATCTTCTTTTCCAGCTTTAGCTTCAAATATTAAAGTTACTTTTTCTAATTTTTTAGCTATTTCTTTCGCTTCAATAGTATTTTTTTCATCAGTTTTTTTATTTTCTTCTTTTTCTTTATTTAATTTATTTAAACTAACTTCCGTTTTCTTAACAGCATAGCCTTTTTTTATTAAAAAATTAATAGCATAACCATCACTAACTTCTTTAATATCACCTTTTTTTCCTTGACCCCTTAAGTCTTTTAAGAATATTACTTGCATAACTTCCTCCCTAAAACTGATTAATTATATTATAACATCATTATAATGAAACATAAAGATGAAAATGATGAATTTTCTTTTTTCAAATAACTGAACAAAAAAACATCAACAATAAAATTGATGTTTATTAAACAAGTAAAAGTTTATAGTAAATAATACATAATATATTATTTTATGCCCTCTTTCTTTTAGTTAAAAAAACTACTACTCCAACAATGATAATTAACAAAGCTCCTATTCCTATATATAGATACATTGTTTTATTAAAATTGGACACTGTTACGGTTGTTGTACCAGCAACTAAACTACCAAATTTACCGGTTATTACAGCAGTTCCTTCTTTTAATGCCTTTATATTTCCTTTTGAATCAACTGTCACTACACTTGGATCACTGCTTTCATATGTTGGCCAAGTATTTACCTGTAAATCACTTGTTTGTCTAGCACTCACAAAACTAGTTTCACCTACACGTAATGTAATATTTTTTGGTTCCATACTTCCTGTCCAGTCAGCATAAACATTTATTCCCCAAAAGAAAAATAAACTACAAACCAATAGTGAAATAATTTTTTTATTCATCATATTATACCTCCATAGTAATTATACTACAAAAAAATAAGACATACAATGATGTCTTATTCGCTTCTTAAAGCTTCAACAGGATCTTTTTTAGATGCACTTCTGGCAGGAATAAAACCACCAATAATTGTTAGAATTACACTTAGGACTACTAATACAATCGCATTATGAAAACTAAAGACAGCATTTAAAGGAATATTACCAGTAAAATGATGAATAACATAATTAATTATTGGTATAAGTGTATAAGAAATACCTATGCCAAATAAGCCAGATAATAAACCAATAATAAATGTTTCAGCATTAAAGATTGAAGAAATATTACCTTTTGAAGCACCAATAGCTCGTAAAATTCCAATTTCTTTTGTTCTTTCAAAAACAGAAATATAAGTAATTATTCCAATCATAATACTTGATACCACAAGAGAAATAGAAACAAAACCAATTAGAACATAACTAACTGCACTGACAATTGTCTTTACAGAATTCATTAAAATTCCCGTTGTATCAGTATAATTAATCTTTTTATCTTCATTTTCTTTATATAAATCATTATATTTATCAATAAAGTTCAAAAAATGTTCTTTACCATCAAAACTGTTGAAATAAAACGAAATATAAGTTGGTTCATCAAGATCTTGATAACCTAAGGATATCAAATTAGTAGTAGCATTATTTTCATTACTACTCATCATTGAAGTAACAATTCTCGTTATTTCTTCTTCTGTCATTTTCAATTTAAAAGCATCAGCTATTTTATTTGGATCAACATTAAAAGCATTAGCAAAAGATTTAGTTATATTTCCAGTTAATTCTCCAACTTTAGTTAAAATATCCTTATTCATTTTCGCTTCGGTCATTGCTTTAGCCATAGTTGTTTTTGTTCCTTCAATTAAAACACTAGAAGACAAATTTTCCACAATACCATTTAAAATTGTTTTATTAACCATAATTATTTCAATATCAGGATTCATTTGTTTAGACATTGTAACATAAGAATCTAATAATCCTTTTAAGATACCTGTATAGGTCTTTTGATAAACATCTTGAGGAAGAGAATATATTTTAGTTAGGTTATTTATTTTTATTTTACTCTCTTCATCTTCAATAACATTACTAATTATTCCATCTATTTCATCTTCTTTGATTTCATCAGAAAGATTATCAATTAGTTTATTAATTAAAAAAGTCATGGTATCATTAAAATCATCTTTAGCTGGATCAAGGTTTGTTGTAATTGATTTTGATATGTCACTCATGGAATTTTTCGTTTGTTGTTCTAAGCTTTTTTCATCTATTTTAATATTAAAAGCACTTTCAATTTTTTTATTATCAACCGTAACTAAATCCTTAAAATCAAGGTTCAATGTGTTATCTTCTTCAAATTTTTGGCCTGATATAACATCAACATCTTTATTTTTTTGTTGTTTTCTAACAATTTCACTATCTTTACAATTATCGATAATATATTTAACTAATTCACCACGATAATTTACTCCAGCTGATAAAGCCATCGATGTAGTTCCTTCCTTAGCCGATACAATTCCTACTATTTTTAATTCATGAGCATTGGAATATAATTTATTCATATATTCTTTATCTTCACTTAAATCTTCATATAAATCATATTTATTATTATATTTATACATATCTGTTGGCATAATAAGCTTTAATTTAATATTTAATAAATCATCATATGTTAATTCTAATGGTTCATTATGAATATCAACACTTTCACCAGACATTATTTTATTAATCATTTTAGGCAATTCATCAGTATCACGTAATCCTAAAGAATAAACTAATAAATCCGAAATAGTATTTGGTTCAGATAAAACAATAACTAATTCATCAAATTTCTCAGGCCAACGACCCTTTAAAATATCATAAGATTCATTTAAGGTATCAGTATTATCAATCATCTGTGAAAAAACAGATGCAGATGGAGCAAAATTACGCATCATATTTCCTCCACCCATCATTGAAGTAAATAAATTACTTGGATTTAATTTAGCTAACTTATGTGATGCATCAACTGTATAAATAAGTGGTTCAACACTATAATTGTATTTAATTGTGGATATATCTTCATTAATTTCTTGATAATTATCCTCAACATGTTTTTTAAAGCTTTTCAAATCATTCGTACTAATATTTTTCAACATCGAAGAAATATATTGTTGTTCCTTAACTTGTTCACTATTTTTCTTTTCACCACTGGCCGTTGTAATAGAAAGAAGTGTTCCGGCAATATCCGTTGACTCTTGCATTATGTTTAATGGATATGATTTTAGAGTATCTTCACTTATCCTATCCACATAATTTTGAAAGCCATTAGAAAGAGCTAAAATAAGAGCTATACCAATAATTCCAATACTTCCCGCAAAAGCTACAAGAATAGTTCTGCCCTTTTTGGTCATTAAATTATTAAATGAAAGAGTTAAAGCCGTGAAATAAGACATTTTCGTTTTTCTAGTTTTTTCTTTTTGAAGAGCTTTTGCCTCACAAGTATCTATCTTTCCATCATAAGGATTGGTATCACTAGTAATTTTACCATCTTTCAAATTAATTATACGATTAGCATATTCCTTTGCTAATTCAGGATTATGTGTAACCATAATTACTAATTTATTTTGGGCAATTTTTTTCAATAATTCCATAATTTGAACACTAGTTGTTGAATCAAGTGCTCCAGTTGGCTCATCAGCAAGTAAAATATCTGGATTATTAACAAGAGCTCTAGCAATAGCTACTCTTTGCATTTGCCCACCGGATAATTGATTAGGACGCTTATACATATGATTTTTTAAACCAACATCCTCTAAAGCTTTCTTCGCTTTTTCAATTCCTTCTTTTTTAGAAATTCCTGATAACGTTAAAGCTAACATAACATTAGACAAAATAGATTGATGAGTAATCAAATTATAACTTTGAAAAACAAAACCAATACGATGATTCCTGTAACTATCCCAATCAGCATCTTTATACTTTTTGGTACTAATTTCATTAATAATTAAATCACCAGAGGTATAATGATCAAGACCACCAATTATATTTAAGAAAGTGGTTTTACCACTACCAGAAGGACCTAATATAGCAGCAAATTCACATTCTCTAAAATTAACACTAACACCATCTAAAGCTTTTTGTTCAAAACTTTCTGTTTTATATACTTTAGTTATGTTTTTTATTTCTAACATAATATCACCTTATACAATATATTCCATCTGCACCAATAAACTTTCTTAATTATATCTTAATTTAATTAAAAAATCCACTATTTTTAAAAGAAAAGATGTGTCTGTGCACATCTACAAATATTTTTTTAATTCATTTTCAAATTCTTCTTGAATACTCTTTAATTTATTTTCACTTTTAGATTCAAAACGCATAGTAATATTTGGACCAGTATTAGAGGCTCTAATTAAAGCAAATCCATCAGAATATTTAACTTTAACACCATCTAGAGTAATATAATGATATTTTTTATTTTCACAATATTCTTTTATTTTATCAATAATACCAAATTTCTTATTATCATCAACATGAACTTTTATTTCTGGAGTAGAATAATAATGTTCAAGACTAGCTAAATAACTACTTAATGGTTTATTTGTATTTGATAATAACTCAATTAAGCGCATTCCAACATAAATACCATCATCATATCCTGGCCATTTATCCCGAAAATAAACATGACCTGACAACTCACCACTCAATGGATAATTACCTTTAGCAGATTCTTTTCGTGTATAAGAGTTTCCTGTTCGATATTCGACAGGTTTAACACCTAATTTTATTAGTTCATCTTCTAATGTTTTAGAACATTTAACATCAAATAAACACTCTTTCTTGTCCACTTTATCATATAAATAATTCCACATGATAGCAAGGAATTTATCAATTTCAATAAACTCTCCTTTTTCATCAATAAATCCTACTCGATCAGCATCTCCATCATATCCTACCCCTAAATCAGCATGTGTTTCTAATACTTTTTCTTTTAAAAAGGATAAATTATCTTCAATACAAGGATCAGGATGATGATGAGGAAAATTACCATCTGATATATCAAATAATGGTATAGAATCAATATTATTAAGTCGTTTAAAGATATCACCAGCAATAATACTACTTGTACCATTACCACAATCATAAACAACCTTTATCTTTCTAGAACCAAAAGATAATTTATCAACAACTAAATTAATATAAGCTTCCCTAATACTAACATCTTCAATGCTACCAACCCCATTTTCATAATCTTGCTTTTTAATTAAATCATATATTTCCATAACTGATTCCCCAAAAGCATTATGAATACCATTATATGAAAATTTAAAACCATTATATTCTTTAGGATTATGTGAAGCAGTAATCATCATACTCGAATTAGTTTTTAAATAATTAGCAGCAAAATAACACATTGGTGTTGTAGCAAGACCAATTCTTTTAACATTAATACCTGTGTCATATAAACCTTTAACTAAGTTTTGTTCCAAACTTACACTGGATAATCGATTATCATAAGCAACTACTGTGGAAAAAATATTTTGCCTTTTAAGTTTAGTCCCAAAAGCTCTTCCAATATGGTATGACAATTCATCATCTATTTCCTCATTATATATTCCTCTTATATCATATTCTCTAAAAACATTTTTCAAAACTTTCATTCTATCACCAAATATATAATACCATATATAAATATAATAGTCTAATAATAGTTTTAAAAAAAAATAATAATTAATGAAACAAATATGATATAATAACATTGAAAGGAGTATTTATGAATAGAGTTGAGATCAAAAACAAAGCAAAAGAATTAATACGTGGTAACAAATGGTTTATTTGGAAACCAACCATCATTTTTGCATTAGTTGTTATTCTAATAACAATAGTAACATTTAGTCTTGATTATGCATTAGGTTTAACTAAAACAGAAGTAATTAAAATTGGTGAGTTTGCCTATAATTATACTTCTGGCGGAATTTTCACATATATAGGTGATATTGTTGTTGGAATTCTTAGCTGTGCTTTTGGTGTTGGTTATGCAATGTATCTTTTATCTTTTATTCGTGGGACAAAATTAACATCTAACGATATTGTTGATTTCATGAAAAAGCATTGGGTAATTACCGTTTTAGTAAGCTTAACCACCGGATTAATTGTCGCTGTTGGAATGATTCTTTTAATAATTCCTGGTATTATTGCTGCATTTGGATTTACTTTCTATCGTGAAGTATGCGCTGACAATACTGAATTAAAAACCAAAGAAATCGTTAAAAAAGCCTGGGAATTAACTAAAGGACATAAAATGGATATTTTCATTTTGGGACTTTCATTCATTGGTTGGTGCATTTTAGCTGGATTTACTTTTGGATTACTATATATTTGGTTAGTTCCATATATAACAGTTACATTTACTTTAACATACGAAGAATTACGTAAAAATGCTCAATAATTTTTAAATCAAGTAAATTAGTACAATAAAAAATGTAGATAAGTAAATCTACATTTTTTATTTTTTTAATTCATCTTTTTAATATATGAGCAGTAATAATTGTATAACTATATGCATTAATAGTAATAATTATATTGTCAACAATACAATACCAGTTTTTTCCTTTTTGATAAATCTCACATTGCTTATCCAATATCTTCTTTTGACAAAACAAAACCACATCACTATTTATTAAAAGATTTTTCTTTATTCTTTTAATTCCTAACTCTGTTGTATGAAGCTTATCAATATTAAATAATAACCCATTTTCCAACTAATCACTCCATAGCTTAATTATTTTTTAAGTATTCTTCAAATGTTAAACCATTATCCATAATTTCTTTAGCTATTTCTGGACTATCAATATATCTAAAATGCCATACTTCTGCCCCATAACCAGTAATATCTTCTTTTCCTACTGGATATCTTAAAATAAATCCATATTCTGCTAATTTTGCATGTATTTTATCAAATATCTCTTTTTCAGCAGTCATATCATCATTATCATCAATTATTTTACCTTCTTTAACTATTTTAACATCAAGAGCTAAACCAGTATGATGTTCACTTGTTCCAGGAACAGCAACATATTTTTTAGCATACTCAAGGCCTTTTTCTTTTTCAAATTCATCCCATATTTCTTGTTGTCGCTTAACAGTACGATAAGTACTATCTAACTCAATAACAATATGATCCTTAAACAAATCTTCACGTAATTTTGCATATGCTTCAGCAGTTTTCTTTTCCAATTGATATGTTTCATCTAAACCAGTATATACATCGACTAATTCGATAGTATCTTCCCAACTATTTGGCAATTTACTCTGTTTATTAACAAGAACCATATAGTTCGTTTTACTATCACCACATGCAGTTAAAGTAAAAATACATGCTAATACAAATAGAAATTTTTTCATTTTTTCTCCTCTAAAAAAATTATATCATATATAAATAAAATTGTATATTATTTTTTTCTTTTTACCATATTCCAGGTATTAAAATATTTTACTTTTTTTCATAATCTAAATATCCCTTTAAATATTCTTCTAATACTAGTTCTTCATTTTTGATTCTTTTAACAATAATTAATGAATATCTTAAAAAAGAAATTATAATCGAATATTCATATTGCCTCTTAACTAATGTTTCTTCTTTGGAACAAAATCACTATCTAAATCTGATATATTGTCATCTTTCTTTATTAGTGGTATAAAGTCATTATCTATATCTTTTGCCCTTTCATCGAAAGTTATATCAGCCTTATTCTTACTTTTTTTTCTTAATCTTATAGCTATAATTAATATAATTATGACTACTAATAAGCTTGGAACAATAATATACCAAATATTAAATGGTTTATCATATTTTTCTATTTTAATAGTATATTCTGTTATTGATACTTGATCTTCAGCAATTACTTTTATTTTAATAACCGAATTATTTTCTAAATTATTGTTTCCTATAATAGTATAAGTTGCCTTATTATTTTCCGGTTCTATATTAAAAGATAATTCATTTGTATCATAGCTTATATGAACAAGATAGTTTAATTCATCACTATTAAAGGATATTTCGTGATTAGTAATATCAATTTTTTTTAATTTAGAATTACTAGATACTATACTATCACGAACAATATTTAAAACATAATTACTCTTAATACCATTAGAAGCAGTTACAGTAATTTTAATTTCATTATTTCCTTCTTTTAATGATTTATTCTTTTTTATTTCTATTTTAGCGGTTTCATCTATTGGAATAACATTGATTTCTGGATTAAGAACACTATTATCAACTGTTATACTATATTTATATACACCATTTTGAATTGGAATTTCGTTTTTATCAACAGTAATAGTCTTTAAACCAGAATCAGGAATTTTTTCTCTAGTTATATTAATATTATAGACAGAAATATCACCATTTTCAGCTTTTACTTTAATTTGAATTACATTTAATCCTTCTTTTAAATTAACCGTTCTATTTCCATAACCACTCACATATGTACTTTTATTATCTGTTAAAGTAGAATTAATCTTAACAAAAGAAATATTTGAAGGAATAGTTACAGTATATTCTTTTAATTCAGGTTGAAGAGAAATATTTATATCACTAATACTTAATGATTTTAAGGTATTATTATTACTACGACTATCAACTCTAGTAACGTCTACTAATATTTTTTTTGGTTCAACTAAAAAATCTTCTTTTTTAATTCCAATTAAAGTATTTCCCTCAATAAAGTATTTATTATTCTTTTCACTAATATTAGAGCATTCCGTATCAAGAGCAAAAGTAAAATGATTAATTCCATATTCTAAATTAACATCGCCAGTACTATTGTTCTCTAGTTTTCGAGGAGAATTATAAGAATTATTCCAAGATAATGATGAATATCCCCAATATAGAACACTAGTCTTATTATTTTTGGGACTTATAGTCAAATTAATAACCGATTCATTGGTTGATAAAGTATATTTATTATCATTTTCTTTTTTTAATTCTCCTAAATTAGAAGATATTAAAAAATCAGAATCATTATTACAATTACTAGGCTTTACTATAACAATATATTTATAATTACCGGTTTTCGTTTCTTGCAATTTACCATCTTTACTATATAATTTTGTAGTTAATGTAACTGGATATTCCGTTGTTTCTAAGACATTGGGCATTATTAAATCAAAGACTAAAACGCCATGAATATCACTATTATTCTTATTAATACTTATTTTATAATTTCCATTAGAACCTGTTAATACATCAATATTATCTAAATACTTACTGTTTGGCGTAACTTTAATTTCATCTGGAATATCTAAATTAACATCTATTCGATCAAGATTAATATTTTCATGAGCATCTACTGAATAATCTACAACGAGAGCATTTTTCTTATTAGGAGTAATGACAATATTACCACGAATATCTTCTTTAAAAGAATCACTATATTCAAAAGATTCACTATAACCAATTTTTATTGCCCAAACATCAGTTAAAAGAAAAATAATACTAATAAAGATTAATAACTTTTTCATTCTCTAACTCCTTCTATTCTTGTATATTTATATTATAGCATATTTTACATACATTTTATTATAATTGTTAAAAAAGGAAAAAGATGTTTGTAAACCACCATTTATAATATTATTTACATTTTCAATATGTATAATTACAATATTATATCAATACTACTATAAATTTAGCATAATAATGTATTAAAAAAAGAGAACCTCTCTTTAATTAATAATTTATTTAAAATTTAATGTTCTCAATACTAACTAAATTATTATTTTCATCGAAAAGCAATTTAAAGGTTTCACAATAATTCCAATTTCCATCAAAAAAAAGCTTATTCTGATAATAATATGGTTTATTATAATTTACCATACACCATTTTTTTAACAAAAAAGCTAATGCTGTAGAATGACTAACAATTAAAATCGTTTTGTGAAGATTATTATTTAATATTTCATTAAACACATTTTCCATTCTTTCTCTTACTTCATTTTGATTTTCACCATATCCTAATTTATAGTTTTCATCTTCAAATTGCTTTTTTTCGAAATTCTCAGGTAATTCACTCCAAGAATTAATTCCTTGTTTTCTTTCACCTAATCGATCATCAATATTAACTTTTATATTATTGTTAATTGCAAAATACTTAGCAGTTGCAATAGCTCGAACATAATTAGAAGTCCAAATCACATCAATATTTTGAAATTCATCTTTCAAAGAAATGCTTTCAGCTAATTTTTCTCCATGAACGCTAAGTGGACTTTTTTCATTAATTAACTGTATACTATCATTAGTTAAATATTTCCCCTCTAAAGACCTAAATCCTTCTGAGTGTCTTAATAAGTAAACTGTTGTCATTATCTTCCTCCCATTAAATTATAATGCAAAAAACCTCATTTTAACATGAGGTTATTTTTTATTCTTCTCTTAAAACAGCACCACATTTTTTATTCAATGTTTTTACAATACTATCCATTTTATTATTAATTTCTTCAGTAGTCATTGTATTTTCATCATTACCTATTTTAATTCTTAACATAATAGATTTTTTTCCTGAAGGTATTTGATTACCATTATATTCTTCAATAAATTCTACTTCTTTTACTTTATTTTCAATTAATTCTTGTATTTCTTTCCAAGTAATATTTTCATCAACTAAAATAGATAAATCTTTTTGAACTAATGGTAATTGTGGTAAATGTTCAAATTTATTAGTTCTAGAATCATATGGAATTAGTTTATCAAAGTTTATTTCAAACATCGCTACATTCGTATGCTTTATTTTAGCATCATTCATTGTAGAAACCGATACTAATCCAATTGATCCAACTTCAATATCATTACACATAACATTTAAATAACCATTAACATCAGCCCAAGAAGGCTTTTCTTTTTGTTCAAAAGTTAATTTATGCATATGACAATAATCTGCCATTGATTCAATAATGCCTTTTACTTCGTAAAAAATTTCTTTTGCATCACGACCAACAACACAACCTGTTAAAAACTTTTTATGAATTGGTAAAGTTTCAGTTATAGTTGATGGATGATATTCTCCTTTTTCAAATACCTGAGCCATTTCAAACATTTTAAATGTATCAAAATATCTTAAATTTTTATTAATAGCTTCTAACATTCCAGGAATTAAAGAACTTCTTAAATTAGCTTGTTCTGGTGATGGGGCAGTAGCTAATCTAATGCATTTTGTTATATCAACTTTTGCTGCTTTTAAATACTTTTCATCTATCCATGGATAAGTAAATATTTCATTCAAACCACAGCGATATGCAAGATACTCTCTTAATCTTCGTTCAAGTAGCACCTTATTTTGATGAACAGCTTTTGATACCTTAATAGATAATGGTTTAGCTTCAAAGCTTTGATAACTTAGAATTCTTGCTATATCACCCATTACATCATCTTTTAAACTAATATCTCCTGTAGAACGCCAAACAGGAGCAGTAACATGATAAACATTTTTATTATATTCAACGTCATAACCAAGATACTTTAAGATTTCTTCAATAGTATCCTTTTTTAATACTTTTCCTAATCGAACATCAAGAAATTCCTGAGGTAAATCAATAACTGCTCTTTTTGTTTTAATAGGATAACAATCACCATATTTAACTATATTACTTTCTGGATAAAAATCTTTAATTAATTGAAGAGCTAGTGAAACACCTTGATCTACTCTTTCCGTATCTATTTGTTTTTCATAACGAATAGATGCCTCAGTTTTTTCATCAAATCTTTTACCTGTTTTACGAATTGTTGAAGCAGCAAAATTAGCTATTTCTAATACAATTCCCGTTGTATCAGGAAGAATAGAATCTTTTTTACCCCCACGAATTCCTGCAAGGGCCATAGCATCATTTTTATCACAAATAACTAAATCATCAGAAGTTAAATCAATAGTATTATTATCCAATAATAATAATTTTTCATCTTTTTTAGCATTTCGAACAATTATTTTTTCACCATCAACATGATTTCTATCAAAGGCATGAAGTGGTTGACCAACTGCCATCATAACATAATTAGTAATATCAACAATAGCATTTATTGGACGCATACCAGTATTAACTAGCATTGCTTTCATCCACATTGGAGATTCTTTCTCATAAATATTTTCAATCTCTATTCCAACATATCGATTACATTTTTCTTTTTCTTGAATATCAATTTCATACTTAGGAAGATTGGAATCAATCGATACTTTAGGCAATTCTTTTAATGGAAGATGATATATTGCACCTAGTTCTCGTGCAATACCATAATGTCCCCATAAATCTGGTCTATTAGTTAATGATTTATTATCAATTTCTAAAATAGTGTCTTCCATGCAAACTATTTCTGAAATATTTTGACCAGGATAGCAATCAATTCCTTTCAAATCAACAATTTCATGATCATCTTTAGGTGGAAAAAAAGCATCTAAATATACTTCTTCAGCGCCGCATATCATTCCATATGATAATTCGCCACGCATTTTGGTTTCTTTTATTTCTACTGGTTCACCTTCCCCATGCCAAATAACTTTCGCTCCAGGTTTTGATACAACAACATATTCTCCTTCATAAAGATTAGAACCACCACACACAATTTGAACTGGATTCTCTTCGCCAATATCCGTTAAACATATTTTCAATAAATCAGCATTAGGATGGTTACGAATTTCTACTATTTTACCAACAACGATATTTTGATATTTTACACTAGTATCTTCAACTGATTCAACTTCCACTGTTCGAATGGTTAAATCATAAGCTATTTGCTTAGGGGTTAATTCTTTAGGTAAATCAAGATATTTTTTTATTAAATTTAATGATACTCTCATATGTTTCTCCTTTTCTATTTAAATTGCTCTAAGAATCTTAAATCTGCACTATGAAACCATCTTATATCGTCAACTCCATAACGCATCATAACGAGTCTTTCTAAACCAATATTTATATAAAAACCAGTCCATTCTTCAGGATCAAGATTAGCGGACTTTAATACATTAGGGTGAATAACACCTCCCGGCATTACTTCTATCCATCCGTTATGTTTACAAACCTTACATCCTTTTCCCCCACAAACTAAACATTCCATATCAATCTCATATCCTGGTTCAACAAATGGGAAAAATCCTTCACGCATGCGAACTTTTATTTCTCTTCCAAAAACTTTCTCTAATATTGTTTGAATCATAACTATTCCTGAAGAAAAAGAAATATTTTTATCCACAATTAAAGCCTCATATTGAAAGAATGCTCTTTCATGACCAGAATCAACATCTTCATTACGATATACTCGTCCGGGATATACAAAGCGAGCAGGAGCTCCATGTTTTAATAAATATCTAACTGATGCACCAGTTAAATGTGGTCTTAAACATAATCTCTCATTATTAGATTTATCTTCTGTTTTTTCAATCCAATAAGTATCCATCATTTGACGAGCAGGATGATCTGGTGGAAAGTTTAAATTATCAAAAACAAATTTCTCACTACTAATATCATCTTCGCTAAAAACTTCAAAACCTAAGGAAGCAAAAGCATCATTTAAGTCGTAGCACATTTGAGTAACTGGATGAAGTACTCCAGGAGTAATCTTCTTACCGGGTAATGTTACATCAAGTGGTTTATCCAAAACACTTTTAGAAGAAATGATTTCACCTTCCTTAGCATTTAATTTATCCACAAAAATATTTTTTATTTCTGTTGATTGCATCCCTATTTCTTTACGCATATCTGGGGATAAACTACCAAGTGTCTTTAATACTTCCGATAAGGCACTTTTTTTACCAGTTAAATCTCGACGGACATCTTGTAGTTCTTCTAAAGTTTTAACCGCTTCTATTTTTTCTAATCCTTGTTTACGAATTTCTAATAATTTTTCTTTCATATTCATTTCCTTTCTTAATCGTCGCTATTACAATAAAAAAACAGTAATCATCCATAAAGGACGAATTACTGTTAAATCCGTGGTACCACCTTTGTTCTAGTTTCCTAGCTCTCAATAGATTAACGCTCTAACACGAACTGACTCCATTATTGAAATTCATTAATTTATCTTTCTAATGTAGTTTTCAGTCAATGACTACAATTCCTTTTTAGAGTATAAACTAACTACTGAGATAACTTCCTCATCAATTTCTCTTTGATTGTATCATCTTTTTATTTCTTTGTCAAATATATGAATCAGAATATCTCATAAACACGAACATTTCATCAACTAATGATGATGATGGGAATGATGATTAAGTTCAATATGACATTCCCTATCCTCACAAGCTTCTTCCTCGGTTTCTAATATAGCATGACAAATATTATGTTCACTTAATTCCTCTCTAATCTCTTTTTTTACTTTAGATATATTAGGAGATTTAGAAACAATATGCATTGTTGCATAATTATTATAGCCATCAATACTCCAAACATGTATATGATGAATATCTTCTACACCACTTACTTCTAATAAATGTTTTTTTAATTCTTCTATATCTATATCATTAGGAGTTTTTTCTAAGAATAAATCTAATACTTTCTTCAAATTTTTAATGGAATTATACAAGATAAATAATGCTACCCCAATACTCATAATGGAGTCCAATATTCTAATATCCGTAAAGTTCATGATAATTGCTCCTATTAAAACAATGATCCACCCTAACACATCTTCAAGCATATGTAGATTAACAGACTTTTGATTAATGGAATCCCCTTCTCTTGTAACATAAGCTGCTAATAGGTTTAATATTACCCCAATAATGGCAAAAATAATCATTCCACTATATTTTACATCAACAGGATTAATCAATCTTTTTACAGAACTTATAATCACTAAAATAGACCCAACAAAAAGAATTGTTGTAGTAATTACACCTCCTAAAACAGAATATCGAATATAACCATAAGTATATTTATTATCAGCATGTTTCTTACTTTTTCTTTCCATAAAGTAAGAAATTCCTATTGATATAGCATCCCCTAAATCATGAATTGAATCAGAAAGAATTGCCACCGAATTAGTAAATAATCCACCAATAAATTCAAAAATAGCAAAAGAAATATTTAATAAAAAAGCTATTAATATATTTTTCTCTGTTTTCATTTTTCTCTCCTAATCATTAACCTAAAGCTACATCTAATATCATCATTATTATAAAGCCAACAGCAAAACCTACTGTTCCTAAATTAGAATGCTTTCCAACTTGAGATTCTGGAATTAATTCTTCTACTACAACATAAATCATCGCTCCTGATGCAAACGATAATAAATAAGGTAATACCGGAATTACTAATGACGTTAATAAAATAGTTATACCTCCAAAGATTGGTTCAACAATACCAGATAACATTCCATATATAAAGGATTTCTCTTTAGAATTTCCTTCTTCTTTTAAGGGCATTGAGATAATCGCTCCTTCTGGGAAATTTTGAATAGCAATACCTATAGATAATGCAATTGCTCCAGCCATAGTAATTAAATTATTACCACTAATTGCTCCTGCTAGTGAAACACCAACAGCCATTCCTTCAGGAATATTATGTAATGTTACTGCTAAAACCATCATAGTAGTCTTACCTAATCGCGATTTTAATCCTTCAGGTTCATTACTTTTCACATGCAAATGTGGAATAATATTATCAAGAACTAACAAAAATAATATCCCCAGTATAAAGCCAATAGTTGCTGGTAACCAAGGTATAATTTTTTGTTCTTTGGCCATATCAATAGAAGGAATTAATAAAGACCAAATAGAAGCAGCTACCATAACCCCAGAAGCAAAACCTAATAATACTTTCTCTAATTTACTACTAATTTTATTTTTCATTAAAAAAACCATTGATGATCCCAATGTTGTTCCTATAAAAGGAATAATTAATCCTAAAAATAACTCCATTCTTTCACCTTTTAAATCTAGATAAAATCTTCTTTTTACCAATTTTCTTCTCTAATATTGTACCATAAATATAGTCACACATTTCACAATTAATAGCAATTTTTGAGTCAAATACTTCAACTATCATATCATTATTAATAATACTTAAAACATTTATTACTATAGTTGGTACAAATCCTAAGTTTCGCAAATGTCTTTTATATTCTTCTGGTCCATCTAAATACTTAATAATAAAACGATCCCCTGATACACATTCATTTAATTTATTCATAGTAATCATCTTTCTAAATATGAAATACATTTCATATTAATTATATTCTCTACCCCAAAAATAGTCAATAGAAAGATGAATAATATTTCACATAAAATTATGTTATAATATATACGAGGTGTTACATGACTGAGAATATACGAGAGCCTAAGCAACAAAGAGCGATTGAAAAGAAAGAAAAAATAATAAAAGCTGGTTTTGAGCTTATTTGTCAAAATGGCTATTATAATACTAATACCGCTGAAATTGCAAAAAAAGCATCTGTATCAACAGGAATTGTATATCAATATTTTAAGGATAAATATGCCATCTTCATTGAAGGTCTAGAAAAATACGGAGATAATATTTTCTTTCCTATACTCAAAAATAAAAATATTACATTTAATAAAAATGATTTTGACAAAATACTTCAACAAATGATTAATTATTATATGAGTAATCATAAAATTTCTAATATCGCTCATGAAGAAATAATGTCGATGGTTCACTCTGATAAAGGGGTTGCCGAATACTATTATAAACGAGAATTAGAAATGACTAATGTTCTAAAAAACATTTTAATAAATAATCACTTTAAAGAGGAAAACCTATCCGAAAGAGTTCATATAATGATTGGGTTAATCGATAATTTATGTCATGAAGTTATCTATCATAAGCATAGTAATATGGACTATGATATTATGACTAATTTAGTAATAAATAATATTAAAAATTTATTTAAAAGCGACTTAACATAAGTCGCTTTATTTTTTAATCTAAATTAATTTTTTTATATCAGATTCCATATC
>CAMNBS010000007.1 GCA_946533175.1 uncultured Clostridia bacterium | reverse complement strand
ATGATTTATAAATAGAAATATAATTTACTATAAAAAGACAATTTTATCTTTAATAAAGTTGTCTTTTATTATATAATAATGTAAGAAAAGAGGGATATTATGTTAACTAAAGAGGAAGTAATGCATGTTGCACATCTTGCACGTATTGAGATTACGGATGAAGAAATTTTTAAATATCAAAAAGATTTAAAAGTATTATTTGATGCGATAGATAAAATAAAAGAATTAAATGACTTTGATGATGATAAAATGATTGCTCCTTGGGAAAAAGACTTTGATATTGAAAGAAAAAGTGTGGAAGTGAATAAGGATAATTTACTTTCTAATGTACCAAAAAAGAAAGGAAATTTCGTTGAAGTTCCGGTGATGGTTAATGAGTAAATATATTGATTTAAGTATAGAAAAGATTCATGATTTATTAAAAAGAAAAGAAATAACACCAACTACTTTAGTTTTAGAATGCTTTGAAAGAATTGAAAAAAGTGATTTGAATGCATTTATTACTTTAGATAAGGAGGGAGCTTTAAAGCGGGCTCGTGAATTAGAAGCAAAAGAAGTTCCTGATGATTTATTGTTTGGTATTCCTATCGCTATTAAAGATAATATTATGGTTGATGGATTAAAATGTACTTGTGCAAGTAAAATGTTAGATAACTTCACAGCTATTTATGATGCTGGATGTATTGATTTAATAAAAAGTCATGACATGATTATTTTGGGCAAAACTAATATGGATGAATTTGCTATGGGAAGTACTTCTGAAACAAGTTTTTATGGAGCTCCTCTTAATCCTTGGAATAGAAAAAAGGTAACTGGTGGATCAAGTGGAGGTTCTGCTAGTGCTGTATCAGCTGGACTTGTTCCTTTAGCACTTGGAAGTGATACCGGAGGAAGTGTTCGTCAACCATCTAGTTTTACAGGAATTGTAGGGATGAAACCTACTTATGGAAGAGTATCTCGATACGGATTAGTAGCTTTTGCATCTAGTCTTGATCAAATTGGTCCTATGACGAGAAATGTTTACGAAAATGCTTTGCTTTTGAATTGTATTTCTAAAATTGATAAACGTGATTTAACTTCTTTTGATACTAATGAAGATTTTACAAGAAAAATAGGTGAATCATTACAAAATTTTAAAGTGGCTATTCCAAATTATTTTGTTAGTGATATTATTGATGATGAGATAAGAGAAAAAGTTTTGAATATTAAGACTATTCTTGAAAATAATCATGTTCAAGTTGATTTTGTTGATATAAAACATATTGATAAAGCAGTTACATTGTATCAAATTATTGCTATGGGAGAAGCAAGCAGTAATTTAGCTCGTTTTGATGGTGTAAGATATGGATATAGTTATCCTAATCCAACTTCTTTAGATGATTTATATATGAAAACAAGAAGATTTGGTTTTGGTAATGAGGTTAAAAGACGTATTATGGTTGGAAGTTATTTATTAAGTGGAGAGAATGCAAAAATTTATTATAATAAAGCTTTACAAATACGTGATGATTTACAAAAATCTTTTAAAAAAGTTTTTGATAAATATAACTTAATAATTGGACCGACAACAGCAAGATGTGCTTATGATTTGGGAGTTAAAGGTGATGATCCAATTAAGAGTTTTATGGATGATATTTT
Source organism: uncultured Clostridia bacterium (assembly GCA_946533175.1). Lineage (GTDB taxonomy): Bacteria > Bacillota_I > Bacilli_A > RF39 > UBA660 > RUG12783. The sequence goes on along the minus strand of CAMNBS010000007.1, from coordinate 22,725 downwards.
AGTAATGCATGCTAATATGGGAGGATTTCCATCTCTTTCCATGCCGATAGGATTTAATAAGGAACATTTGCCAATCGGGCTTCAAATAATTGGTAATTTATGTGATGAAGCGACTATTTATCAATTAGCAAGTTTTATTGAAAAAGAAATAAAAGATGATTTTAGTGAGGTGCGCGATGACTAATTATAAAAAAACTATTGGGATAGAAGTTCACTGTGAACTAAAAACAAAGGAAAAAATCTTTTCACCTAGTCAATCGATTTATGGCAGTATGGCTAATACATGTACAAATATTATAGATTTAGGATATCCAGGGAGTTTACCACTTTTAAATAATGAAGTCTTACGTTTTGCAATTAAAGCTTGTAAGGTGTTAAATCTTCATATAACTCGTGATATGCATTTTGATCGTAAAAACTATTTTTATCCTGATAATCCAAAGAATTTTCAAATTACCCAAAATGAAACTCCAATAGGAAGAGATGGATATGTTATCATAAATGACGATGGAGAAGAAAAGAAAATTGAAATTCTTGAGATGCATATCGAAGAAGATACTTGTAAAAGCGTTCATAGTGCGAAAAATAGTTTATTAGATTTTAATCGAGCTGGTGTTCCATTAATTGAAATTGTAACAAAACCCTGTATTCATAGTGCTAAAGAAGCAACATTATATCTTGAAAAGTTAAGGGAGTTATTACTTTATGCTGGAGTATCGGATTGTAAAATAGAAGAAGGTAGTATGCGTTGTGAACCTAATGTTTCTATTTCCAAAACTGATAAGTTAGGAACTAAAATAGAAGTTAAAAATATTGGTTCCATTAGTCATGTTGGTGAAGCGATTACATATGAAGCAAAAAGACAAGAAGAAATATTAGAGCGTGGTGAAACGCTTCATGAAGAAACACGTCGTTTTGATGATAAAAGTCATACTACTATTCTAATGCGTGTAAAAGAAACTGGTAATGATTATCGATATTTCCCTGAACCAGATATTCCGTATGTTCATCTTACTGAAGAGTTTATTACTGATAGTTTAAAGGATTTACCTAGAATGCCAGATGAACGAAGAAAGGATTATCAAAAAGGTGGTATTTTACCTATTAATATGGAAAAGATTATTGCTAATAAAGAAATATCTGATTATTTAGAGAGATTTTTAGATATTAATTTAGTTGTTGCTTCAAATTTATTATTAGGTGATATATCTAGTTATCTTAACAAAAAAGATATAAAATTATCTGATACAAAACTTACCGATAGTAAATTTAGAGATTTAGTTAACAAATTAGATAAAAAAGAGATTAGTAATAAGAACTTTAAAGATATTTTAGTTGATATCATGGAAACAGATAAAAGTATTGATGAATTAATCAAGGAAAATGGTTTTAATAATCTTGATGATAGTGTCGTTGATGATATAATTGCTAAAGTACTAGATTCTAATCCTGATTTTGTTCATCAATATAAATCTGGTAATGAACGTGTTCTTAAAGCTCTTATGGGACTTGTGATGAAAGAAAGTAAAGGAAAAGTTAATCCAAGTCTTGCTAATGATAAGTTAAAAGAAAAATTAGATGCATAAAAGGCATCTTTTTCTTTCTTTACAATTCGAAATAATTATTATAAACTAGATGTTAAGGATGTGATAGTATGCCAGAATTACCTGAAGTTGAAACAGTTAAAAACACTTTAAAAAAACAATTACTAGGAAAGAAAATTAAACAAATTAAAATATTATATGATGGGATAATTGCAACTAATATTAGTGATTTTAAAAAAAATATTGTTAATCAAGAATTTATTGATATAAAAAGAAGAGGGAAATTTTTAATTTTTGAACTTAATGATTATTATTTAGTAAGTCATTTAAGAATGGAAGGTAAATATTTTATTAAAGATTTTTCTTCTCCTATTCTAAAACATGAGCATATTATTTTTTATTTAGATGATGTCACTTTACGTTATCATGATACGAGAAAATTTGGTAAGATGTATTTAGTAAAAAAATCGCGATTATATCTTGATACACCACTTGTTCATCTTGGGTTAGAACCATGGGATAAAGAGTTAACCATTGATTATTTAAAAAAGCATTATTCTCTTAATATTTCTGTTAAAACCCTTCTATTAAATCAAGATGTTATTGCTGGAATTGGTAATATTTATGCTGATGAAATTCTTTTTAGATCGAATATTAATCCCTTAAAAAAAGGAAAAGATTTAACAGATAAAGAATTAAAAGATATCATATCAAATACTCAAATTATTTTACAAGAAGCGATAAAAATGGGTGGAACAACTATTCGAAGTTATACCTCAAGTCTTGGGGTTACTGGTCATTTTCAAGATAGTCTTAAAGTTCATAACCGTGAAGGAATGAAGTGTCCTATTTGCAATCAAGCAATAAAAAAAATAAAGGTTAATGGTCGTGGAACATATTATTGTCCAACTTGTCAGAGGAATGAAGTATGTATATAAAAGGAATTTATAAAAGAACAATTTATAATCGAGATAATTATACGGTTGGCTTAATTAAAGTTAAAGATAATGATTTTGATCCAGGGTTAAATGATAAAACCATAACTTTTACGGGTTATTTTTCAGAAATAAATATTGATGATCATTTATTATTAAATGGTGAGTTTACTGTACATAATAAATATGGCGACCAGTTTTTAACGCATAGTTATGAAATTATTATTCCAGAAGAAAAAGATGGTATTGTATCTTTTTTATCTAGTGATATTTTTAAAGGAATAGGGGAAGCGAAAGCTCAAAAAATTTATGATGCTTTAGGGAATGATACAATCAAGATAATTATTAATAATCCTGAAGAGTTAAGTAAAATTAAAGGTTTAACGAAAAAAAATATTACTGTTTTACATGATAAATTAGTCGAGTATGAAAGTAGTATTGATACTATTGTTAAATTAAATGAATATGGTTTTACAAATAAGGATAGCACACTTCTATATAACAAATATAAAGAAAAAACAATGGATATTATAAAAAAGAATGTTTATGATATTATTGATGAAGTTTTTTTCTATAAAAAGGTTGATACTCTTGCTCTTCGACATAACTATGATGTGTTGGATAAAAGAAGAATTAAAGCAACTATTTTGTATGTAATGATGGAAGTTACTTCATCCCTTGGAAATACGTATTTAACTTATGAAGAAATTCAAAATTATTTGAAAAGAGCTTTATTAAAAGAAGTCTTGGAAAACCTGTTTGATGAATGTTTAATTGAACTTGAACAAGAAGGAAAAATAGTTAATAAAGAAGAAAAGTATTATTTAACTAAGTTATTTTATGCCGAAAAGAATATTACTAAACGTTTTGTTTATTTAAATAATCAACCTGTTCAAAAAATAAAAAAAATAGATAGTATTTATGATGAAATTAGTAAGAATAACTTTATTACATATAACGAAAAACAAAAAGAAGCTATATTAAAAGCTTTTACTAACCATTTTGAAATTATTACAGGTGGACCAGGTACTGGTAAAACAACAATTATTAAAACTATTGTTGAAATGTATCAAAATATTTATAAATTATCTAGTTCTGATATGCTAAATGATCTTGTTTTATTAGCTCCTACTGGTAAAGCTGCTAAAAGAATGATGGAAAAAGTATCATATCCTGCCAGTACAATTCATCGATTTTTAAAATGGAATAAAGATAATAATAAATTTGGGGTAAATGAATATAATAAAGCAGCAGTTAAAATGGTGATTATTGATGAAGTCAGCATGATTGATACTTATCTATTAGATAGTTTGTTAAAGGGATTATATTATGATACAAAAATAATTTTAGTTGGTGATCATAATCAATTACCTAGTATTGGACCTGGTCAATTATTAAAAGATTTAATTGAAAGTAATCAATTTACGGTTATTAAACTTAATGAATTATATCGACAAAGAGAAAGTAGTAACATTATTACTTTAGCACGAGATATTAATGATGGTAATTTTGATAAAGATATATTTAATTGTAGTGATGATTTAACTTATATTAAAGCTGATAGTTATGATTTGATTGATAAATTAAATGAATTATTAGTGGGATATGTTGATGTAGCATATACTGATATTGCTATCTTAGCACCAATGTATAAAACGAAAAATGGTATTGATAATTTGAATTTAATTGTTCGAGAAATCTTTAATCCACAGGTTAATCAAAATGAAATAGTTCTTGGTGATACAAAGTATCGTGAAGGTGATAAGGTTATTTTATTGGTTAATATGCCAGATGATAATGTTTATAATGGGGATGTTGGCATTATTACCGAAATTAATAATAATGACAAAGAGATATATATTGATTTTGATGGTAATATTGTTAAATTTAATAAAAGTAATTATTTAAATTTTAAATTAGGATATGTAATTAGTATTCATAAAGCTCAGGGTAGTGAATATAAAGTTGTTATCATTATTATGTTAAATGAATATGGCCGAATGCTTTATCGAAAACTTTTATATACAGCAGTGACACGAGCGAAAAGTTATTTATATTTAGTAGGTGAAGAAATGGCGATGGAAAAGGCTATTAAAAATAATCTGTTAAATGAACGGAATACGACTTTATTAGATATGATTAATGAAATGTATGAAGAAAAAAGTATAAATTAGTTTCTTTCGGAAATAATAATACTGGTATTAAAAATACCATCATATTTTTGTTCGAGGTGATAATATGAAATTTGCTGAAGGTTTCCTAACAGGTATGATTCTTACTATTGTAGGTGGAGTAGCTTTTAAATTTTTATTTCCAAAATGTAGTGAGGAAATGTGTGATGCTACCCAAAGAATATCTAAAGATATGGAAAAAGATATCAAAAATATGAAATAGAAGAGTTTATCTCTTCTTTTTTTGTTTATTTTGTGATACTATAAAAATAGGATAGGTGATAAAAGTGATATTTAAAAGGGAAAAAGAAGATTTTAGTAATGATTATCGTGTAGTTAATTATATGCGAGGATTAGCTCTTGATGCTATTAATAATGCTAATTCTGGTCATCCAGGAATTTGTTTGGATGCCGCTTGTATTCTTTATACTTTGTATAGTCGTCATATGAGCATTGATTTAAATAATGACCAATGGTATAATCGTGATCGTTTTGTGTTATCTGCTGGTCATGCTGCGCCACTTTTCTATGCCATGCTTTATATGCTTGATATAATATCAATTGATGATATGAAAAAATTGCGATGTCTAGGTAGTATTACTCCGGGTCATCCAGAAATTACAACTCCGTTTGTTGATATGGCAACTGGTCCATTAGGTCAAGGTGTCGCATCAGCGGTTGGAATGGCCATGGCCGAAGAATACTTAAATGCTACATACCATAAGAGTTTAATTAATCATTATACATATGTTTTATGTGGTGATGGTGATTTAATGGAAGGAGTTAGCTATGAGGCCTTGTCTTTAGCAGGAAGACTTAAATTAAAAAAATTAATTATTCTATATGATAGTAATGATATAACCCTTGATGGTAAATTATTGGATACATCAAATGAAGACGTTATTACCCGTTTTAAAGCTTTAAATTATAGTATTTATGTTGTTGATGGGGAAAATATTAAAGAACTAGACGATGCCATCAAAAAAGCTAAAGAAAACGAATATCCTAGTATTATTATCTGTAAAACAGTAATTGGTAAATATTCATCAAAAGAGGGTAGTCATTTAATACATGGTAAACCATTAGATAGTGATGAAATAGGTAAAATTAAAGATAAACTAGAAATCATTAATAGTCCCTTTACAGTTAGTAGTGATGCAATGAGTTATTTTAAAAAAAAGATCATAGATCGTATGCATTTACCACTTCGTGATTGGCAAAGAAAATTAGATAATTTAAAAGAAGAAGAAAAAAAGAAATTAGATCAATTGTTTATGTTATTTAATCCTTACAAATTAGGTAATATTGACTTTATCTATGATAAATTATCGCTTCGTGATATTTCTTCGAATATTTTAAATGCTATTGCACAGGATAATGATTTAATTATTGGCGGTAGTGCTGATTTATCTAGCTCATGTAAAACGTATTTAAAAGATTTGGGTGATTTTGATGTAAATTGCTATAAAGGTCGAAATATTCATTTTGGTATAAGAGAACATGCTATGGGGGCAATTTTAAATGGGATGGCTTTATCCGGTCTTCGTCCTTTTGGTAGTACTTTCTTAGTTTTTAGTGACTATCTTCGCCCAGCAATAAGAATGAGTGCTATGATGAATCTTCCGGTAATTTATATTTTTAGTCATGATTCAATAACTGTTGGAGAAGATGGAATGACTCATCAGCCGATTGAACAATTGTTATCTTTGGAAATTATTCCTAATCTCTATGTTTATCGTCCTTTTGATGTTAATGAATTGTTATCATCATACCGTGATATATTATATAATAAACATCCGAGTGTTTTAATTCTTCCAAGAGACAATCAAAGAATAAGTGATTTAACTAAAAATAATAAAATCGAAGAAGGAGCCTATATTCTAAAACATGAAGAAACAGATAATTTTATTACACTTTTAGCTAATGGTGAAGAATTAGGATTGGTTATTGATGTTAGTGAACATTTAAACTCGATTGGTTATGATACTAGAATTGTTTCGATGCCATGTCAAAAAAACTTTCAAAAGAAAAATGATTTTAGTCTTTTTCCTAAAAATAAAACAGTTGCTATTACTTTTGGAGTGAGTGAATATTATTATCACTTTACCAATAAGGTTATTGGTATGAGTAATTTTGGTGTTAGTGGTAAAAAAGAAGATGTTTTAAAACATTTTGAATATGACGTTATTACGTTATCAGAAAAAATAATTGAGCTTGTGAGTGATGAAAATGAATAAACATGGTTATACATTAATTGAACTTTTAACTGTATTAGCTTTGATTGCTATTATTGCTGGTGTCGGAATGATAGCTTATAATGGGTATATTACCTCAGCTAGTAATCGTGTTTATGCTTCATATGAAGATACGATGCATGCTGAGGCTCAGATGTATTTTATTGATAATCCGGCATTACTTCCTTCAAGAGGTGAGACAGTAAGAATTAGTTTAAATGCCTTAAAAATGGAAAATATTAAAAATCCACGTGATGAAAAAGATTTATGTTCAAATAGTTATGTCGATGTAATAAGACAAAATGATGTGAATAATGTTATTACGATGAATTATAAAGTATGCTTAATATGTAATAGTTATAATTCAGATGGTACTAATTGTAAAACATACACAAATTAAATAGTTATAATTTACACATCGAAAAATAAATTTAAAAAAATTAAAAAAAGTATTGCATTTTATAAAAAAGTATCATATAATAATATTGTCTTGATGATAGGAAGTCATTAAGTAACCATACTAGTTTTTTATCTTCGATTCTTTATTGAATCTGTAGTTTTTTAAACTACTGCTAGTTTTACTAGCTATATGATTTTTATCATATTTTATAGCTTTATGCTATTTGCAATTTATTGCGTTTTTTTGTAGGATGGTGAAATTGTTGATTTCTCTGGTAAGAAAAACTGATGTTCAGTCATTATCGCCTCAGGACAAAACAATTGTTTATGAGAAAGTAAACTCAAATGATAAGATGTTGTAGTAAATACTGATAATATTTATTAAAGATTCATATTAGGTATTAATGCTAATATGAATTGATACAACTTTTTCTAAACTCGAAGTGATGTTCTTTATCAGAGAATGTCATTTTTTGTTTATTTTTTTCTCTTGATAAAATATAAAAAATGTTATATAATATAATTACTTAGATAAGATAAAGGGGAAATGATTAATTGTTATTTATGGACTCTACAGTTATTTATTTTTGCTTTATTAAGGTAGAAATGTTGGGATAACCTTATCGCCTTCTAAGTAAAACAATTGTTTTTTAGAGAAGTAACTACAAAGAAATGGGCTAAAATAGATACTGATAATATTTATTTTATATTTACTTAAAACGTAAATTGTTAGCTTTTTCTAAACTTGGATCAGTATTCATTATCAGTGAATATTGATTTTTTTTGAAAAAAATAATATAATTATATATATTTAAAGAAGTGGTGGCAGTATGATAGTAAATATTAAAAAAAATATGCGACGTCGAACTTTACGAGTACAAAATAATTATTCTAAAGCGAAGAAATATTTCATATCTTTTTTTAAGGAAAAGGGCAAAATGCAAAAAATTAAACATTTGTTTCATCTTTTTTGGCAGTTTATCTTAAGAAGGGAAGTATTGAATATTTTACTTCTTTCTCTTCCTTTTGTTATTATGGATATAGCAACAAGATTATTTGGAAGTAGTATTAGTTTTTATTCATTGTTTCGTATTACACCAAGATTATTTTCTTTGGCATATATTGTTTTATTTTTAGGTATTAGTTTAAATATTAAAAATAGACAAGGAAAAATAATATACAGTCTATGCTTTTTCTTGTTTTATTTAATATTTTTAGTTCAAAATATTTATTATTCGACAATGAATAATTTCTTTGGCTTTTCCTTAATAGCTTTAGCAGGTGAAGGTAGTGATTACTTTTGGGATGCAATATTAAACTGTAATGTTTTTGTTTATATTGTCGCTGTGTTAATATTAATAATTTATATTTTGGCAATAAGGAATTTTCCAGATTATACTAATTATAATAAAAAGGGATTAGTTCATATTGGAATTTTCTTTCTCGTTTTTCATATTGTTGCTAAACTATTTTTGGGTGTTGGTAACTTTGAACTTACTTGGGATACATGGCGCAATCCTCGTAATGTTTATAATAATTTTAATGATAGTAATAAATGTTTAACTTTATCAGGGTTGTATGAGTATACTTTTCGTGATTTATATATTACATATATTAAGCCAGAAGCTAAAAAAAGTGAAACTGAAAGTAATTTTCTTGATGAAGTATTTAGTGTAAATAATGATTCTTATCATAAAAATAAATATACTGGTAAGTTTAAAAATAAAAATGTTATTTTCTTACAATTAGAGGGAATTGATGACTGGCTTTTGAAAGAAGATATTATGCCAAATACATATGGCTTATTAAAAAATAGTTTAAACTTTACTAATCATTATTCTTATTATAATGGTGGGGGAAGTACTTTTAATTCTGAATTTATGGTTAATGTTGGATATATGACACCTTTTACTTATCCGATGAATGCTTATACGTTAAATAAAAATGATTTTCCATATTCAATGGCAAATCTACTTAAGATTAAAGATTATAGTATTAATGCTTTTCACATGAATACAAGAGAATATTATAGCCGTGGCATTAATTATTCTAATTGGGGATATGATAATTATTTAGGATTACAAGATTTAGGCATATATCAGGATAAATCTTTTCAATTAGATCGAGAATTAATTTTAAATGAAACTAGTTATAATGGTATTTTTAATCATCCTGGAAAATTTGTTGATTATATTATTACTTATAGTAATCATTTACCTTTTGATGCTAATAAAGGGGTTTGCCAGCAATTGTTAAAACTTGATTATGCCAAACAATTGGAAAAGATGAATAATGATGAAGTTACCGAATTTTTGACTAATTTAAATATGACTGAAGAGGATTGCATTAAAAGACAAGCTCGTGAAACTGATTATATGATTGGACTTTTAATCCAGGGATTAAAAGATAATGGATTATATAATAATACAATTTTAGTGGTTTATGCTGATCACTATTTATATACTGTTTCAAATAATGAAATATTAAAAAATAATGGAAAAAATATCGATAATAATTTAATTAATCATACACCTTTCTTTATTTGGAGTGCAAATATGAAGGGTGAGGAAATAAAGAAGGTAAATAGTCAAATTAATATTTTGCCAACTATTCTTAATTTAATGGGAATTGAATATAATGATAAATGGTATGTTGGTGGGGATATTTTAGCTAATAATTATCAACCCATGGTTGTTTTTAATGATTTATCATGGTATGATGGAACTTATTATGTAGAAGATGGAGTTGTTGTTAACAATAAAAAAATCGATATTAATACCTTAGAACAAAAGAATAGCTATGCAGAATATTTGGTTAAAAAGAATGATTTAGTGTTAAAATATAATTATTTTAAAGAAATAATGAATTAAGAACATTGTATAAATGTTCTTTTTCTTTTAAAAATAAATAAATTATTGTATAATATTATTGTGAGGATTATTAATGACAAAATTGAAAGATGATTATTGTATCAATGATATTATCAACATAATAGCAAAATATACAACTGTTGAAGAACAAAAATTAGTTTTAAAGAGTTATCATTATATTGAAGATTATTATGATGCTGATGAGATTAAAATATCTTGTAATGTTGCGCAAATATTAACAACGGTTAATGCCGATACCGAAACGATTGTATCAAGTATTTTATCACGATTATTTCTTCGTGATTCAATTAAACGTAGTGATTTAGAAAAAGAGTTTAATTACAATATTGTTAAACTTTCGTCAAATATTTATAAATTAAATAAAATTAGTTTGTCTACGGAAAATGATTATTTAGTAGAGTATTATAAAAAAGTAATTGTGGGAATGACGGAAGATGTACGAGTTATTATTGTATCGTTAGCTGATCGAGTATATTTAATGCGTAGTTTGAGTAATTATGCTTTAGAAGAACAAAAGCGTATTGCTAAAGAAACAATTGAAATTTTTGCTCCTTTAGCTCATCATTTAGGTATTTATAAAATAAAAAGTGAACTTGAAGATTTATCTTTGCGTTATTTAAAACCAAATGTCTATTATGATATTGTTGAGAAATTAAATAGTACCAAAGTTGAAAGAGATAATTTAATTAATGAAATGATTCGTGAAGTTAGTAATTTATTAACTGAACATAATATATGTCATGAAATAAAAGGTCGCAGTAAAAGTATTTATAGTATTTACAATAAACTAGATAAAGGAAGAAAATTTAGTGATATTTATGATTTATTAGCATTACGTATTTTAGTTAAAGAAGAAAGTATGTGTTATTTAGTATTAGGTTTAATTCATTCAAAGTTTAAGCCAATCGCTAAGCGTTTTAAAGATTTTATTGCTATGCCTAAAAGTAATGGTTATGAATCTTTACATACTACTGTCTTTGGTATTAATAATGAATTGTTTGAAATTCAAATTCGAACTTATGAAATGAATGATGTTGCCGAAAATGGCGTAGCTGCCCACTGGTCATATAAAGAGAATAAAAGTGCCTTTAATCTATCTAAAACAGATGCTAAATTAGAATTTTTTAAAGCTGTTATTGACATGAATAATCAAGATAACAATAGTGATAATCTTTATGAATCAATTAAAGAAGAAACAAGAGATGATAATATTTATGTTTTTACTCCCAAAGGAGATGTTATCGAATTACCAAAAGGAAGTACGCCGGTTGATTTTGCTTATAAAGTACATACTAAAATAGGTGAAGAAATGATTGGGGCGATGGCAAATAACCAAATAGTTCCCTTGAATTATATTTTACAAGATGGAGATGTTGTTAAAATAAATACTAGTAAAGCTAGTACAGGGCCTAAGGAAGATTGGTTATCTTTTGTTCGACTTACGCAAACGAAAAACAAAATTAAAGCTTTTTTTACTAAAAGTAGAAAAGATGAATTAATTGCTTTAGGAAAAGAATTATTAGAAAAAGAATTACGTCGTAGAAAAATTAAGAGTGCGGATTTTTATCTCGATGAAAATATAAAAAAAATTTTAAAAGAATTACATCTTCATGAGATAGATAATTTATATTTAGAAATAGGTAGTAATAAATATAATCCACGCTATATCATTAATTTGATTTATGAAAATGAAGAAGTAAGTACTAACACCAAACCAATTATGAAAAATGAGCTTGATGTTAATGTGGCTGGATTAAATGATGTCAAAGTTAATATAGCATCATGTTGTATGCCTATTCCTGGAGATGAAATTGTTGGTTATATTACCAAAAATAAAGGTATTACTGTTCATCGGGAAAATTGCAATAACGTTATTCATTTAGATGATCGAATTGTTGATGTTCGCTTTAATGAAGTGACGAAAAATAAATATTTGACATGTATTATTGTTAGTATAAAGAATAATCAAAATCGATTAGGGGATATATTAAATAAAATAACCAGTCGCAATATTTTTGTTGATAGTGTTCATACTATTTATCGAGATAATGCAATTAACTATAAAATTTATTTATATGTTTTAAATCGTAGTGTTTTAGAGAAACTTATGAATGATTTATCGAAGGTTCGTTATGTTAAGGAGGTTATAAGAAATTAATGCGTGTTATAGTTCAAAGAGTTATTAAAGCAAGCTGTGAAGTTGAAGGCAAAATAACAGGTCAAATAAAAAGTGGGATGATGTTACTAGTTGGTTTTTGTGATACAGATACCAAAGAAAATGTTTTAGAAATGGTCAAAAAAGTCATTAATTTACGAATTATGGATGATGAAAATCAGGTAATGAATAAAAGTATTTTAGATACTGGTGGAAGCGTTTTATCTATTTCGCAGTTTACTTTGTATGCTGATACAAAAAAAGGTAATCGCCCAAGTTATATTAAGGCGATGAAAGGTGAGATGGCAATTAAACTATATGATTTATTTAACGAAGAATTAAGTAAGTATGTACCTGTTCAAAAGGGAATATTTGGTGCTGATATGCAAATTAGTTTAATTAATGATGGCCCAGTAACCATTATTTTAGAAAAATAATTAGAAAGGAAAAAAATGAAAATATTATGTATTGGTGGATCAGCATGGGATATTACACTTCCTGTTGCCGATTATCCGAAAGAAAATAAAAAATATAAAATAAATCAAGTGTATGAATGTGGGGGAGGATGTGCTAATAACGCAGCTTATCTTCTAGCTTCTTGGGGATGTGATGTACACCTATTAAGTATTGTTGGTAAAGATTTAAATGGAACAAAAATAAAAAAAGAATTACATGAAATTGGTGTTAATATAGATTATGTTTATGAAAATGATTTACCAACAGCTACTAGTTACATATTAAATAATCAAATGAATGGTTCACGAACTATTATTACAAATAAGAGTTTATTAACCTCATCTTTAATTTGTGATATTAATTTTCGCCCAGATGTTATTTTTTGTGATGGAAATTATTTTGATATTACGAAAAAAATATTACAAGATAATCCACAATCTTTAAAGATTATTGACGCGGGTAGTTATCAAGATGAGACTAAGACGCTTGCTCAGTATTGTGATTATATTGTCTGTTCCAATGATTTTGCCAAAGATTATACTAATATTAATTTTTCATATGATAACGAGGAAGAATTATCAAAAGTGTATGATTTGATTCAAAAAGATTATGAAGGACAACTTATAATTACCCTAGAACACGCTGGTTCTTTTACTAAAATAGATCATCAAAGTCATTTAATTCCTAGTATTTCAGTTCATAGTCTTGATTCAACTGGAGCAGGAGACATTTATCACGCAGCTTTTACGTATTTTATTATGGAACATTATGATCTTCTTGAAGCGATGCGCTACGCTAATATTGCAGGAGCTTTATCAGTAACCAAAATAAGTAGTAAGAAGTCTATGCCAAAGTTTGAAGAGGTTATAAAAAAATAATGAATTATGAAAAGATTTATCCATCTTTAGATTTACATGGAGAATATTCTTTTAGTGCAAAATACTTGACGGAAGAATTTATTAATGATAATATACACTTAAAAAATAAAAAATTATGTATTATTCATGGAATTGGTCAAGGTATTTTAAAAAATACTGTGCATGAAATATTAAAACATGATAAGCGTATTAAGTCTTTCTATGTGGATTTTATGAATCCAGGATGTACATTAGTAGAAATAAAGGAGGAATATTTATGAGTAAATTAATTATTATTTCAGGACCAAGTGGGGTAGGAAAAGGCACCATTATAGAGCTTTTAAAAAAACGATATCTAAAAGAAAATAAAAAATTATATTTATCTATTTCCTGTACAACAAGATCTCCTAGGGAAGGAGAAATAGATGGAGTACATTACTATTTTATTAGTGAAGATGAGTTTTTAGAAAGAATTAAAAGAAACGATTTTTTGGAATATAATAAATATGGTACGGGAAAATATTATGGAACACCAAAAAGTACTGTTATGGATTATCTAAAGCAAGATTATGATGTTATCTTAGAAATTGATATTAATGGTTATAAACGAATTAAAAAAGAGTGTCCTAATTGTATTGGTATCTTTATTATGCCTCCCAATGAAGAAGAATTATATCAAAGACTTAAAAATCGTGGAACTGAAGATGAAAAAACAATTCAAATCCGTCTTGCTACCGCTCAATCTGAACTAAAGCAAAAGGATATTTATGATTATCTTGTGGTTAATTATGACGGAAAAGTAGAAAAATCTTCGGAAGAAGTCTATAATATTATTAATAAATCGTAAAAAAGTACTAAAAAAATAGTATTTTTTTCATTTTTATAGTATAATTTAATTGGTGGTATAAATGGGAAAAACACGTAGTGAATTAAGAGAAATTGCTTCAAATGTTTTATATGAAACATATATTTTAAATAATGCAAAAGTTGATTATGATATTAAAGAATTAGTTAAAGAACAAATGGACATCGAAAATGAGTTTGTTATCTCTTTAATTACTGGTGTGATTAATAATCAGGAGGTAATATCTTCATTAGCGAATAAGTATTTAATTGATTGGGAAATTGACCGCTTAAGTAAAGTAGACAAAGCTATTCTATCGATTGGTATTTATGAACTTATGTATACTGATACACCTTGTATTGTAGCGATTAATGAAGCTATTGAATTGTCCCATAAATATAGTGATGAAAAGGTAACGAAGATGATTAATGCTACTTTAGATGGCATATATCAAAATGAAAAAATCGATAAAAAATAATCTGAGGAATTATGAATACAAAGTATTATACTATTACAGCTTTAAATAAGGCCATCAAAAATATGTTTGATGAAAAAAGAGAATTGAACAATATTCATCTAAAAGGTGAAATAAGTAATTATAAGCATCATACAAGAGGACATTTATATTTCACTTTAAAAGATGATAATAGCCAATTATCCGCAATTATGTTTTTTAGTAATGCGAAAAATCTTCTTTTTGAACCAAAAGATGGAATGAAAGTATTAGTAACTGGTAAGGTATCTGTTTATGAAACAGGTGGCACATATCAAATATATGTTACCGAAATGCTTGAAGATGGATTGGGAAATCTTTATTTAGAGTTTGAAAAATTAAAGAAAAAATTAGCTGATGAGGGATTGTTTAATAAAGAATATAAAAAAACAATTCCCAGATTTCCTCTTAAAATTGGTATTATTACCGCTAAAGAAGGAGCTGCCATTCGTGATATTATCTCGACTATTCGAAGGCGTTTTCCTATTGCAGAAACTATTCTTTTTCCTGCTTTAGTTCAAGGTGCGGATGCTAAAAATGATATTGTTGCAAAGATAAAATTGGCTAATACTTATCCTTTGGATGTAATTATTTTAGGACGTGGTGGTGGTTCCATTGAAGATTTGTGGGCATTTAATGAGGAAATAGTTGCTAGAGCGATATTTGCCAGTGAAATCCCTATTATTAGTGGTGTAGGTCATGAAATTGATTTTACGATTAGCGATTTTGTAGCTGATCTTCGTGCTCCCACACCAACAGGTGCTGCGGAACTTGCTGTACCAAATACAAGTGATGTAATAAGTTTGATTGAACAATTAAGAATTAGACTTATTAAAGCCATGAATATTAAAATTAACTTGAATTATGAAAAATTAAAAAATTTACAAAATAGTTATGTTATTAAAAATCCTTTAAGTTTATATGAAAAATTAGAACAAAATTTTGATAACTTATATGAAAGACTTAAAAGAGCTATTAATAATCAAATAATATATAATAATGAAAGATTGAAAACAATTAAAGGAAGTTTTATTTTTAAAAATCCGAAAATGCTCTTTGCTGATAAGGCATATAATTATAATGATTTAATTAAACGATGTTCTAGTACAATTGAAAAAATATTAGAGAATAAAAAGAATAATTATGTTCATCTTTTAGGGAAATTAGAGGTATTAAACCCCATTACAACCCTTAAAAGAGGATATACAGTAACTAAAATGAATGATAAAACAGTTAACACAATTAAAAGTATTAAAAAGGAAGATGTAATTATTACATTGGTTAGTGACGGCGAAATAGAAAGTGTGGTAAAAAACATTTATGAAAACAATTAAATATGCCAATGATGACATTGAAAGAAGATATAAAAAAGTTGTCAAAAAGACTTTTGGTTTTGAAACTGTAATAGAACAATTATTTGAAACTGACGATATGGTTGTTGTTGATGTTTATGATGATCAAGATATGATTGAAATGCTTCTGAAAGTTAATGAAAAAATAGTAAAAGTAGAGATTAATTATAACGATAAAATAGCATCATTTATGTGTAATGATTGGCTATATACGATATTATATCGAATTACCCCAACTAAATTATTTATTCCTTTAGGATATAAATATATTAATGGAAATCGTAATGTAGTAAGTGAAAAAAGTATTCGCTTTTCTTCATCGAGTTATACGGTTCATGTTTTTAAATTACAAGTTGATGATGATATTTATGAAATTATGATTAATGAAGGCGAAGAACAAATTATTGAAGAACAAATTATTTTAAGTTTAATTAATCCAAACAATCGGATTACGAGAATTAAAGATATTTTAGAAATATTATCGCATTGTCTTAGTTTAGCAAGTAGTGAAATAAAAATTAAAAAATATGATGATAAAGGTAGCATTGTTATTGTTTATAAAGGAACAGTAACGAAATATGTTGAATATCTCAAAGAAGATGATATAGAAATGAAAATATATTTGGAAGATGGGAAGTTTTTTGTTAAAAAAACTATTCGTGAAGAAGTTGATGATGTCATACCGTTTGTAAAAAAAATAGGAGAAAATAATGGATAAAAAGAAAATAAATTTTGAAGAAAATATTAAAAAATTGGAAAATATCGTCCATGAATTAGAAAGTGGCAATGTGGCTTTGGATGAAGCTTTAGAAAAATTTAGTGAAGCATCGAAATTATCTAAGGAATGCGACGATAAATTGAAAGAAGTAAGTGAATCAGTAAATAAAATACTAAATGCTGATGGTTCATTAGAGGAGTTTAAAATAGAAGAGTAGTTTCCTTTTCTTTCTTTTTCCATAAACTATATTGGTGATTTTATGGAAATAAGTTGGGAAAATATTTCTTTGTATGATAAAACAAATATTATTGATTTACGAGATAAATATTCATATGATAAAAAGCATTTTCAAGGTTCAAGAAATATATCATATACAATGTTACTTCTTTATCCCCAGGAATATTTGAAAAAGGAACAAGAGTATATATTAATATGTGAATATGGTTTAAAAAGTAAGGAAGTAAGTACTATTTTAAATAAGATGGGATATAAAACATTTAGTGTTAATGGTGGAATGCAAGCTTATCGTTATATTCAAAAAAATAATTATTAAGAAATAATAAATTTGTTATTCAAAAAAAGAAAAATGTGATATAATATTCTAGTTAAATCTATTATTTAAATACTTTAAAGGAGTAGTTTTATTATTAATAAAGAGAGTTAATGGTTGGTGCAAATTAATTTAATAATAAGATGAAGGCTGTTTTAGTATAAATAGAATCGGTAATACCGTTAAAAAATTGAGACCAAAGTAGGATGGTACCGTCATATTGTGACTCCTATGAGGTCTTTTTTATGTGATAAAGTGAGGTTAAGTATGAGAAAGATGACAAGTAAAGAAATACGTGATATGTGGCTTAAATATTTTAGTATGAATGGGCATATGATTGTTCCATCAGCAAGTTTAATTCCTAATGATGATGATTCTCTTTTATGGATTAATGCTGGAGTAACACCACTTAAAAGATATTTTGATGGTAGTGAAGTGCCAATATCCAAAAGAATTACAAATATTCAAAAATGTATTCGAACAAATGATATTGAAAATGTTGGGGTAACAAGACGTCATCATACATTCTTTGAAATGATGGGTAACTTTTCAATTGGCGATTATTTTAAAGATGAGGCAATTACTTTTGCTTATCATTTATTGACTGATGAAGAGTGGTTTAATATTCCTAAAAATCTTTTGTATGTTACGGTTTTTCCTAGTGATACTGATACCATTAATAAGTGGATTAAATTAGGAATGATTCCTGATCATATTATTAAACTTGAAGATAATTTTTGGGAAATAGGGCCTGGACCATGTGGCCCAGATACAGAAATTTTCTTTGATCGTGGCAGTAAATATGATCCTCATAACGATGCTTTAGAGAAATTTAAGAAAGGTGAAGATAACGAACGTTTTGTTGAAATTTGGAATAATGTCTTTAGTCAATACAATAGTGAAGAAAATAAAAGTCGTGAAGAATATAAGGAATTACCTAATAAAAATATTGATACTGGTGCTGGGCTAGAACGATGGGCGTGTATTTTTCAAGATGCTGATAGTAACTTTGATACTGATTTATTTTTACCAATTATTAATCAAATCGAAGAAATAAGTGGGGTTATGTATGATGGTAGTATGCCATTTAAAGTTTTAGCTGATCATATTCGTGCTTTAACTTTTGCTTTAGCTGATGGCGCAACATTTGAAAATTCTGGACGTGGTTATATTTTAAGAAGACTTTTAAGACGAAGTGTTCGTTATGGAAAGAAACTAGGATTAACCGGATTATTTATGTATAAATTAGTGGATAGTGTTGTTAGTAACATGCAAGATGTTTATCCATATTTAAAAGATAAACAACCACATATTAAAGCTTTAATTATGCAAGAAGAAGAGTTATTTAATAAAACTCTTGTTCAAGGTGAAAAAAAGCTTTATGAAATGATGGATGAATCAATTGATAATACTATAAGTGGAGCCGATGCTTTTAAACTATACGATACATATGGTTTTCCTTTTGAATTAACTCTTGAATATCTAGAAGAAAAAGGCTATACGACTAATCGTGATGAATTTGATAAGTATATGCAAAAACAAAAAGAATTATCTAAAAATGGTCAATCACATGAAACAGTTATGAATAGTCAAAATGAATTTTTACTTAATTATCAAGATAAGAGTGAATTTATCTATGACAAATATAAATTAAAAGGTAATATCATTTGTTTAATAGAAAACAATCAAAAGGTTGATAAAATTTCGAAAGAAGGATATCTTGTTCTTGATAAAACATGCTTTTATGCTACTGGTGGTGGTCAAGTAAATGACACAGGAATGATTCTTTCTAATACCTTTAAAGCTCGTGTAATAGATGTTTTTAAGGCTCCAAATGGTCAAAATATTCATAAGATAAAAGTATTAAGTGGTATTGTAAAATGTGGTGAATGTGAAGAAATAGTTGATGAAACAAGAAGAAAAAATATTGAGGCTAATCATTCATCAGTCCATCTTTTACAATATGCTTTACGTACTTTAATTAGTCATGAAATAACACAACAAGGAAGTCGAGTAGATGAGAATACCCTTCGTTTTGACTTTAATTGTCCAATAAAAATAACTGATGAAATGTTAATTAAAGTAGAAGAGTATGTAAACCAATTAATTAAGCAAAAAATAAAAAGAGTAACAACCCTTAAAAATATAAATGAAATTGATAAAAATGAAGTTATGGCTTTATTTAATGAAAAATATGGTGATGTTGTACGACTTGTTGAGTTTAATGAATCACGTGAATTATGTGGAGGAACCCATGTAAAAAATACTAGTGATATTAAGATATTTGCTATATTATCCTTTACTAGCAAAGGAAGCAATATTTATCGTATCGAAGCTGCAACCCTAGATAAAACGAAAGAACAATTATTACTTTTCTCTAAACCATATAATGATGAAATTATTAAATTATCAATCAAAGCTAAAAGTATTCTAGCTGAAGCTAAAATTGACAAAATAAGTCTGGATTATAAAATTGTATTACCAGATGAAGAAATAACTTCTTATAAAGATGTTGTTAAATTAAAAAATGAATTAAATAAATTAAGTGATGATGTTAAAGTTTTGGAAAAAGAATATCGAAAACTTAAAGAAGAAAAGCTTATTTCATCATTATCATCTTTAGAAGAGGATATTCAGATAGTTAATGGACATAATTTACTATTAAAAAAAGTTTATAATATGGATATTAATTCCCTAAAACAGGTTATGGATAATTTAGCTAACGAAAATAATGATATCTTTATTTTAATTGCAAATATTAATGACAATAATGTTAATTTCTTAAGTCGTAGTAATAATCAAAAAATGCATGCTGGTAATATCGTTAAAGAAGCTTCTGTTAAGTCTTTGGGTAATGGAGGAGGAAGTCCTAAATTTGCTCAAGGAGCCGGTAAAACAACAGAAGAAATTGATTTTATTTTTCAAAAAATTATTAAGGATTTAGAAAATGAATAATTTATTCTTTATTGAAAGTGATGATTATTCATTAATAGAAATAAAAATAAAAGAGTTATTACAGCAATTATCCTGTGATATTAACCAATTAATTACGTATGATATGGAAGAAACTAATGTTAGCAATGCCATATTAGATTTAGATACATACGGTTTTTTCAATGAAAAGAAAATAGTTTATTGTAAAAATGCTTCTTTTTTAACTCCTCAAAAAAGTGAAATTGATCATGATATTGACATGCTCACGAAATATTTAAATAATCCTAATCCTAATAATATTTTAATTATATCTTGTAATAAAACAGATGGTAAAAAAAATATAGTTAAATTAGTGAAAAAAAATTGCCAGATAATCGCTTCAGAAGTAGATTTAAATCATTATGTTAAAGATTACTTAAAAAGTTATGAAATAGATAGTGATACTATTAATTATTTTCTTATAAATGTTGGAAATAGTATTGATCGAATTACCAATGAAATGGATAAATTAAAAAGTTTTTTAGAAAGTAGTAAAAAAATTACTAAACATGATATTGATTTAATTGTTATAAAAAAAATTGATACAAATATTTTTGATTTAATTGACGCAATTATTAATAAAAATAAAAAGAAAAGTTTAACTATATATCATGAAATGATTAATTATGGCGAAGATGTTTTTAAAATATTTGTATCATTAGCCAATCAAATACGTTTAATATATCAAGTAAAGGTTTTAGCTGGTTTTTCTAACGATGAAATAAAAAATCAGCTAAACCTAAAAAATCCTAAACAAGTGATGGCTCTTCGCTATAAAATAGGAAAATATCGTGAAAATGATTTACTTGGTTTTTTAGAGAAGTTAGCAATTATGGATGAAGAATTAAAAACCGGTAAATGCATTGATGAAATTGCTTTTCCTATTTTTATCGCTAGTTTATAAAGAATAAAATGAGGTGTTATGAAAAAAGAAATAACCATTGGACTATTTACTGATGTTTTCTATCCGATGACAGATGGAGTCGTGCTAGTCGTTGATAATTATGCAAAGCGATTAGCTAAGATGGCTAAAGTTATAGTCTTTGCTCCAAGTTATCGCGGTCAAAAATATGATGATTCCAAATTAAATTATGAAGTAATACGTTGTAAATCATTAAAAGTACCTTTTATTGATTATTCTCTTCCTATTCCTAAGATGGATCGTGAATTTAAAAAAATAGTTAATAATTATCATTTAGATATTGTTCACATTCATTCACCATTTACCATTGGAGAAGCAGGAATTTGTTATGCCAAAGATCATCATATTCCATGTGTTGGAACAATGCATAGTCAATATAAGCAAGATTTTATGCGAGCTATTCGAAATGAAAAAATTGCGCAAACTTTAACAAAAAAATTAATTAAAGTTTATAATCAATGTGATGAATGTTGGGCTGTCAATAAGGAAGTAGCACGTATTTTTTATGAAGACTATGGCTATAAAAAGTTACCCCGTGTTATGAATAATGCTACTGAAATGCTTCCGGTTGATGATTATATAGCATCTTGTAATCGAATTAATAAACGACATAATTTACATAATGAAAAAGTTTTCCTTTTTGTTGGTAGACTTAATGCCTTAAAAAATATTTTCTTTATAGTTGATGCTTTATTTTATCTACAAAAGATTAATCCTAATTTAAAATATAAAATGTTTTTTATAGGAACTGGTCAAGATGAAGAAGTGTTAAAGAAAAAAATAAAAGAAAAGAAATTAGATAGTAATGTTATTTTACTTGGTAAAATAACTGATCGTAATCTTTTAGCTGATTATTATGCGCGAAGTGATTTATTCCTTTTTCCATCATTATATGATGCTTCAAGTATTGTTCAAATTGAAGCAGCTTCACAAAAAACACCAGGATTATTTTTAGAAAAAGCTGCTACTACTAGTACAGTTACTGATAATGTTGATGGTTTTATTTGTCCGAATAATCCCATGGAATATGCCAAGAAAATTAATATGATTATAAGTGATGAAAAAAAATTACAAGAAGTTAGTACAAATGCTTATCATAATTTATATAAAAATTGGGACAATTTTATTATAGAAGTTTATAATCGTTATTTAGAACTAATTGAAGAAAAGAAATAATCTTTTCTTTTTTATTGCAAATTTATCTTATTTAAAGTAAAATTAAAGAGAATAG
>CAMNBS010000006.1 GCA_946533175.1 uncultured Clostridia bacterium | reverse complement strand
TTTTTCTCTTGTTTCAGGAGGAAATAATTCTAATATTTTCATAATATCACTATGTAAACTCTGTCGATCAATTTCATCTACAATTCCATCTTCATAGGTTACTGGAATTTCCTCTTCATCTAAAGGAACTTGGTCATAACACTTTTGAACTTTTCTAACACTATATCCTGTTATTTTAGATAATTCTTCAATAGTTGGTAAATCACCATTTAATTCAACAATTCTTTTTCGAGCTTCTTTTGTTTTAACTATTTCTCTCCACTTGGTCGTACTGACATTTAAAAAATAAGTTCTTCTTATTATGTTAACCATTCTCAAATAAAAATATTTAAGATATGCCGAAAAATTGTTATAATTATTATCATATATTTCTAATGCCAAAGTAATACCATCATAAAAAAACTCTTCAAAGCTATAATAGGCATTAAAATAATCCTTATATAATGTATATAATTTATATGTTGTACTAAAAATATATCGTAAAAAACCTTTAACAAAAGCCTCTTTATTAGTTTTACTTTTGTTTTTTAATAAATCTTCATATTGTTTAATTGTTATTTTTTCAAAACTATATGATAATGTATAGCATCTTTCTATTTCTTTTTCCATTTCTATTCACTTCCCAAAATCCTTATAATTATACACTATTTTATAAAAAATGTCAATTTTTGTAAAATAAACAAAAGAACTTAACAAAATAATCTTGTTAAGTGACTTTATTTTTTATCTTAAAATGGTAATTTAAAATTGCCACTTGCCATCTGTTTCATCATTTTTTTATAAGTTTCAAATTGTTCTAATAACCGATTTACTTCGTTAACATCACGAGATGAACCTTTAGCGATTCTTTGTTTACGACTTGCTTTTATAATATTTGGATTAGCACGTTCTTCTTTGGTCATTGAAAGTATAATAGCTTCAATGTGGGCTAACTGTTTAGGGTCAATTTGAACATTTGTTAATCCCATTTTTTTAGCACCAGGAATTAATTTTATTAAACTTTCTAGTGGTCCCATTTTTTTTATCTGTTTCATCTGCTTTAAAAAATCTTCTAAATCATATTTTCCTTTTTGCATTTTATTAATGGTTTTTAAAGCCTCTTTTTCATCAATAACTTCACTAGCTTTTTCAACAAGTGAAACAACATCGCCCATACCAAGAATACGATCAGCCATTCTCTTTGGATCAAAACTATCTAATCCATCCATTTTTTCCGAAATACCGATAAACTTAATTGGTACATTGGTTAAATGGCGAACAGATAAAGCTACTCCACCTCTTGTATCACCATCTAATTTAGTTAAAATAACACCAGTCAAACTTACCTTATCATTGAAACCTGTAATAACATTTATGGCATCTTGCCCCATCATTGAATCAATTACTAAAAGAATCTCTTCTGGATGAACAGTTTCTTTAATATTATTCAATTCATCCATTAAATCATCATCAATATGAAGCCTTCCAGCCGTATCAATTAAAACATAATCATAATTATTCTCTTTAGCATAGGTAATGGCATGTTGACTTGTTTCAACAGGATTATTCAATCCTTCTTCAAAAACTGGAATATTTAATTCTTTACCGATTGTTTTTAATTGATCAATAGCTGCAGGTCTATACACATCACAAGCAACTAAGAGTGGTTTTTTTGCATGCTTTTTACGCAAAAAATTAGCAAGTTTTCCAATGGTTGTTGTCTTACCACTACCTTGTAAACCAACTAGCATCAATATGGCAGGATTTCCTTTAACATTCAGTGGTTTAGCTTCTCCACCTAACAAGGCAACTAATTCATCACTAATTATTTTAACAAAAACATCTCCTGGTTTTAAACTAGTTTTTACTTCTTGACCTAAAGCTTTTTCCTTAACATTATTGGTAAATTCCTTAACAACTTTATAATTAACATCAGCTTCTAATAAAGCTAGACGCACTTCTCTTAACATTTCACCAATATTATCTTCCGTTATTTTTCCGTAACCTTTCGCTTTATGAATGATTTTTTCTAATCTATCACCTAAGCCTTCAAACATAATTTCATCACCTATTTCATTATATATTATTTTCCTTATATAGTTAAGAGGGCTTTACACCTCTGTAAAGCCTCTATTTTTTCTTTTTTATAGCATAAATAATTGATGATATAAATGCAATTATACCAATAATAAATGTGCTTATACATAAAATATTTAAGATATTATTACCTTTTTCTTTATGAATGTTAATTGTATAACTTTTTACTCCTTCACTATCTGTTACTCGAATAATAATTGTACTATTATTAACTAAATTACCATTTCCTAAAATAGTAGTTTCAATTTTTTCTGTTGGAGTAACAATAATATCTAATTTATTTGTATCTTCTTTGATTGTTAAATCATAGGTCATTTTATTAACATCAAAGTTTAAATCATATCCATTTACAGTAATGTTTTCTAGTAAAGTTTTTTCTTCTTCCTTTTCTTCTTCGATTTCTTGTGGAATTTCTTTTTCTTCTTCACGAATAACAACAATTTGATATTGTTTACTTGTACCATTTTCAGCAGTTACTTTAATTGTAACATTATTGTTACCAGTTTTTAAAGTTATATCTTTATATTCTACTTTAGCTTTACTATCATTAGCTACAGCATTTATTTTAGTTTTATCAATATCACTAGCTAATGTTATTTCATATTTTGTATCCGTTTTAGTAAGAACGATTTCTTCATCATTAATTGTTAAACTTTTTAAAGATGTATCATTACTACGATTATCAGTTCTAGTAATATTTAAAGTATATACTTTAATTTCTCCTGATTCAGCTTTTACTCTTATTTCAAAGGTATTCTTTCCATATGATAATTTAACTTCTCTTGGTGCATACTTTTCAATAAAGGTAGCCTTATTATCATTAGGTTCAGCCTTAATATTTACCTTATCAATACTACCATCATCTATTTTAACATCAAAAGACGTTTTAGAATCATCGAAAGAAAAATCGATTTTATTATTGCCATGATATATTTCTAAACTCTTCAAATTATTATCTTTACTAGCTGGAACATATGTTAAAAGAAGAGTGTAAGTTATTGCTTCACCATCATTTGGTGTAACAACTATATGTTGAGTAGTAGTAACATTCGGTCTTAAAAACACTTGACCCAATCCAGTTATGATCGTATTTTTATTGTTTGAAACCGCATCAATACTTACAATAGTTTTATTAACGGTAATATTTAAATAACTATATTTATTAGGGGAAAATCCAGATATTTCTACTCCATCAATAGTAATTGTTTTTAATTTACTATCAACTACTTCTGCTTTTGTAACTTCAATATCTCGAACAATATCAGCTGATGTAACAACACTTTCAGCTGAATCAGTCATTTTAATATTTGTCAAACTTATTTTCTTATTATTATCACCACTTACTTTAACTTTAGCAAGATTAACTGATTGACTATTATCTGAAACTTCAATATTTGTAATTGTAATTTTACCATTATTATTATAAAGCGAAACATTACCTACTTTTTCAAAACCACTGACATTTTCGTAATTAAACTCAATACTACTAAATCTTTCTTCTTGATATTGTAAACTCAAATTACATGAAAGGGTTTCTCCTTCTGAAACTTTATTATCTCCACAATCAAGATTTAATTTACTTTCAGCTTTAACAGTTGTAATCATAAATAAAACTACTAATATTATTAACCAAAAATCCTTTTTTCTCATAAACACCTACTTATTCATACTCCATTCTTTCATAATATTAACATTATCACTATTTGGAACCGGATTAGGAAGATCAACCCGAATAATAATTGGAACTTTAAAAGCACTTCCAAAACCTAAACAATAACCTGGTTGTAAACTCTTTTGTTTTGCAATTATTTCATCAGTAATATAAGGAACCATTTGTGTGATATACTCTATATCCCTTGGATGGGTTGTTTTAAAAATCAAATAATTGGAACATTGCGACATTACTGTTTCCGATAATTCTACCGGTCTTTGTGATATTAAGTTTAATAATACTCCATATTTTCTTCCTTCTTTACTAATTCGATCAAAAATGTTATAACCAAGTAAATCAATATCTTCTCCAGTTTTAATATAGCGATGAGCTTCTTCAATAAAGATATTAAAGGGAACACTACCACGATTAGGTAATCTTTTAGCATATTGAAATATCATTCGACAAAACACTTTAACAATTACTTTAGCAATAGAATCATCTATATCTTCTAAGTTTATATTTAATATTTGATTCTTACCACCATTTTCCATTAATAAACTAGCTAGATATTCATCAACCCGAATATTACCTGGCATATTAAAGAACCTTGCATTATCACTTATTGCTAATGTATGTAACTTAACCTTTAATGTTACTGAATCACTATATGTTTTAGGATTATTTAACCAATCTTCTGACACTAAAGCAAAAGATAAAGCTTTTTCTAAATCATTTAAAGAATAACTATTATATTCTCGTGGTTCATATTCATCAAGTTCACTATTAATAAAACTAGAAATATACTCTGTAACTAATATTCCTTCTGTAAAAATTCCATTAGCATCAACATGAAAACAATCACGAAATTTACGAGTATATCCGGCACCTTGAATAACCGCTTCCATATTCAATTCTTTAGTCTGACAAGCATTAAATAAACCAAAAATATTATTTCTTTTTGTAGTTGGTAAGTCATTTGAGTAAAGAATAGAAAGCATAGCTTTAGCTAACAAATGATTTTTATATTTATTGTTCATTTCATCGCTTATTGAAAAGATTCTTGCTAATTTAATCATTCTTTCAATTAAAGTTATTTGATTAGATGTAGTTGCTGCTAATAAAAGAGCTAAATCATCAACACTAAGTAACCATAATGGCATAGCAAGTTTTTTATATGGATATTGATTATTAGTTGTAATAACCTTAAAATGATAGTTAGGATTAATTTTATTTAAACTATCAAAAGCACTAATATATTCACCATTATTATCAAAAAAAATCAAACTGGCTTTATATGGTAAAAAACCATTAGTTCGAAAAATATTTTGAATAACACTGGCTGTTCCGTAACTTTTTCCACTACCAGAATTTCCTAAAATAGTTAAATGATTACTAAAAAAATTATTAATATCAATATAAACTCTTCTGTTATCGTAAAATGGACTAATTCCAAAACTAAATGAATTACCATCATTTTGACCAATAATTAAGGTAGTTTCATCTTCATTCATCAAACGAATTTGCGAATTCACATCAGGTTTATTAATAACCCCATTGTAAAACCTTCCATCAATTATTTCGCCAATAAAATGAAGAATAGCAATATCACTATCAACACTATCAATTTCACCAACAACAGTACACTTATTATTTTCTAATATTAAATGTAATCCCATTAAATTAATATTTGCATCTACACTACCAACTTTCAGTTCTGCGCCATGATCATTTATTTTGATAATACGCTCAAACATAATTCCTCCTAAAGCAAATCTTTTAATACCCTTTTTACTTTTTCATTATCTACTAAATTAATTATATCATTAATACTCTGTTTTTTACTATATATTTTTAATTTTTCTTCATAAAAGAATAATTTATTCTCAATAATTCTTAATTGATGGAAAATAGCATTTCGACTAACTTGATATTTCTCACTAATTTCTCCATAAGATAAATTATTAAAATAATACTCTTTAAAATATTCTTGCTGCTTCTCAGTTAATAAATCCCCATATATGTCAAACAAATTATTTAAATAAACAAACTTTTCCATTTACATCATATCCTTAAATAAACCATATATATATTTTTCAATATCAAAGGTTTGTAAGTCATTTATCCCTTCTCCAAGACCAATAAATTTAACCGGAATATTTAATTCTTCTTTAATAGCCAAGACTATACCACCTTTAGCCGTACCATCCATTTTACTTAAAACAATTCCGGTAATGTTGGTTATTTCTTGAAAGTTTTTCGCTTGACTAATCCCGTTTTGACCAGTAGTAGCATCAATGACTAAAAACGTTTCATGTGGAGCATTAGGAATCATATTACCAATAATCTTATTGATTTTTTCTAATTCTTTCATTAAGTTAATTTTATTTTGTAATCTACCAGCAGTATCAATTAAAATAATGTCCGATTTCTCTTGTTGAGCTTTTTCTATTCCTTCATAAATTACCGCTCCTGGATCACTTCCTTCTTCTTTAGCATAAAAAGAAGAATTACTACGAAGACTCCATTCTTTTAATTGTTCAATAGCACCAGCTCGAAAAGTATCAGCAGCAATCAACATTACTTTTTTCCCTTCTTGCTCAAATCTATGAGCAAGTTTTCCAATAGTTGTTGTTTTACCAGTACCATTAACCCCAACAAATAATATAACCGTTGGACCATTTTCACTATAATTTACTTTTGTAGAAATAATATCATCATTAACATAAATAATAAATAATTCATCCACAATAATTTCAGTTAAATCACTTGCATTAGTAATATTCTCATGTTTAACACGCTTTCGCAATTTTTCCACAAATTTTATAACCGTATTAACACCAATATCTGCCATAATTAAAATATTTTCTAATTCTTCAAAATATTCTTCATCAATTTTTTGATGCGTTTTCGTTAAATTAGCTAATTTAGATATAAAGTTTTCCCTGGTTTTTGTAAGACCAGTTTCATATATTTTTACTTCTTCTTTTTCCTTTTTATCTTTCTTAAATAAATTTTTGATATTTCCAAATAATCCCATATAACCTCCATAACTATATAGATTATAACAAAAAAAAGAAAAAAAAGATACTTCTTTTCTTTCTTTACGTAATATTTTTATTCTTAATAAATTCTCTTAACATCTTTATTAATGCCCTTTTTTCAATTCTTGATACATAACTTCTAGAAATACCAAGAGATTTAGCAATATCCTTTTGAGTATGTTCCCGATAGTTAAAAAGTCCATATCTTTTAACAATAATATCTTTTTCTCGTTCATTTAAGACATTAATATACTTATTTATTAATTTAATATTTTCTTTAGTATGTAGATCCATAGCAAAATCGGGTTTTTCACTTTTTAAAATATCTAAAATTGTTATTTCATTTCCTTCTTTATCAAAACCAATACTTTCATTAATTGAAATATTCTTATTATTTTTATTATTACTACGATAATACATTAATATTTCATTTTGAATACATCTAGCACAGTAAGTTGTCAATTTAACGCTTTTGTTTAATTCATATGTATCAATACCTTTAATTAAACCAATAGTTCCAATACTAATTAAATCATCTTGATCCCCTACTTTATGATCAAACTTTTTAACTATATGGGCAACTAATCTTAAATTATGTTCAATAAGAAGATTCCTTGATTTAGAATCTCCTTTTTGCATTAACTTAAGATGATACTCTTCCTCTTCATTAGTTAATGGATCAGGAAATAAATTATTCGAATAGCTGGCCGTAAAAAAGAATAAACTTTTTAAAAGATTAAATAAAAACAAAATAATCACCTAACTAATAATATGTGATTATTTTGTCGATTATTAAAGATAAATTTTATTAAAATTTAACTTGTGGATTTTCACGTTCAGTTTCATTAGCTTCAAAGAATGGTTCAGGTTTAAATCCAAACATACCAGCAACTATATTACTTGGAAATACTTCAAGTTTATTTTTATATTTTAGAACAGCATCGTTATAAAATTGTCTTGCATAAGATATTTTATCTTCGGTATCCTTAAGATTACTTTGAAGATCCAAGAAGTTGGTATTAGCTTTCAAATCAGGATAACTTTCAGCTAATGCAAATAACTTATTTAAAGCTCCAGTTAACTCACCATTAGCTTTCATTTCTTCTTCTTGCGTTTTAGCACCAACTGCTTTGTTACGAGCAGCAATTACTGCCTCTAATGTAGAACTTTCATGTTTAGCATACCCCTTAACAGTTTCAACTAAATTAGGGATTAAATCTGCTCGACGTTTTAATAAAACATCAATTTGTGACCATTGATCTTTTACCATATTACGTAGTTTTATCAAACCATTATACGTCGAAATAAAGTATAAAACTAAAAGAACAACAATTGCAATAATAATTCCAACTATCATAATTTCCTCCTCATAATAGATTATAACATCTATCTATTTTTATGTCTATATTTTTTTAAATTAATATTGTCAATTTGAAAACAAGCTGATATACTCTTTTTGAGGAGAACAATTTATGAAAAAAATAATACTTTTATTGTCTATTTTGTTTATTAATATTAGTGTTTATGCTCAGAATGTAATTTATAAAATAGATATGGATATTTATCTTGATCAAAATGGTAATGCACGTGTTACGGAAAAATGGGATGTAAAAGGAGATAATGGTACTGAATGGTTTAAAAGATATACAAATTTGGGTAATTCAACTATTACTAATTTTACTGTCTCAATGGATGGAATAAAACTAGAACAAAAGAATTGGAATATTAATGAATCACTTGAGCAAAAAAAAGGATACTATGGAATTAATTCTCTTGATGAAGGAATCGAACTATGTTTTGGAAAATATGATTATAATCACCATGTTTTTACCCTTAACTATGATATATCCAATTTTGTTTTTAATGCTAGTGATGCACAAATATTATATTGGAATCTTATTGATAAGTTAGAAAAAGTTGATTTTCAAAAATTTTCGGTTACCATTAGTAGTTACTATAATTTTCCCGATTCACTTGATGTTTGGGGAACAGGATACAATGGACTTGCCTATGTTAACAATGGAAAAATTTATTTATCTAACGAAGAAAAGCCTAATATGACTGATAGCAGTTATGTTGTAGCTTTAGTTAAGTTTCCGCTTAATACTTTTAATACCAACAATGAATATTCATTTTATAGTAATTTTGACACAGTAAAAAAAGCGTTTGATGAAGGAACTTTTAGTTATGATGAACAAACTACCTTAGAAAAAATTATGACTATTCTAGTACCTATTCTTACCATTACCGGTATAATTGCTCTTACTACTTATTTACATAAAAAATTAGGTTATGGATATATTAATAACAAGAAAATAAAAGAAAAAGAAATACCTAATTTTCGGGATATACCATGTAATAAAGATATCTTTTATGCCAATTCCTTAATTAAATTAAATAACTTTTCATATAACCCAACTAACATTTTAGGAGCTATAATATTAAAATGGGTAAAAGAAGAAAAAGTTCTATTTCAAAAAGAAGAAGTAAAAGGATTATTTAAATCTAAAGAAGAATACACTATTGATTTACGAAAGCAAAAAGAATTTAATAATCCTCTTGAACAAAAAGTATACAATATGATGTATGCGGCTAGCGAAGATGGACTTCTTTCTTCTAATGAATTTAAAAAATATGCCAGATTAAATGCCCAAAGTTTCATGGATTTATTTAAGAATATTGAAGAAGATGAAGAAAATGAATTGAGAAGCAAAGGACATATTTATAAAAGAAAAAATAAAAATGAATGCTCTTTCTACAATGTTATGGATGATAAATTATATGAAGATGCTAAACAATTATTAGGATTAAAAAAGTTTTTAAAAGAATTTAGTGA
Source organism: uncultured Clostridia bacterium (assembly GCA_946533175.1). GTDB lineage: Bacteria > Bacillota_I > Bacilli_A > RF39 > UBA660 > RUG12783. The sequence goes on along the minus strand of CAMNBS010000006.1, from coordinate 16,916 downwards.
AATTGATAAACGTGAAACAATTGAAGTTCATATTTGGGATGAATACTTAATGTTTGCTTACCTTTTTGGAATAGCTGATAAAGTATTTAGTCAACTAAAAAAACTATATCCTGAAATAATTGAACAAGATATTAATAATTACAATACCATTATGATGGCTAATAGCTTTAACCAAACAGCAGTTAATAGTGCTATTCAAGCCGCTAGAAATTATACTGCTGGTGGCGGTGGATTCTCAACTGGCGGAGGTGGCGGAGGCTCCTTCGGTGGTGGCGGCGGCGGAAGTCGATAAAAAATAAAAAAACTATTGAATTAAAACAAAAATTATTGTATAATAGTTTTTGTTATTTGTCCTGGTAGCTCAGCTGGATAGAGCAACGCCCTTCTAAGGCGTCGGTCAAGCGTTCGAATCGCTTCCGGGACACCATTTGAAATTAAGGAACTATTATAGTTCTTTTATTTTGTCTTAATAGATAATAAATGATCATCCATTGTAAAAACTACTTTTTGAAAATCGGTTGAATCTAAAATAGAATTAGCAAGTGTATAAATAACTTCTTCTAGTATTTTTTCACTCGTTAAATCAACAATATTATTAAAACTTAAAGTTACTGTATTGTTTTTTATTTCATAATTGTCAATCTTTATTTTATCATTTAAATAGCTCATTAAATTAGTCGATGATAAATAATTATTTCCTAAATTATCAATAATTATTTTTACTTTATCATCACTACTATTTAGATATTTAGTAATCGGAACATAATAATGATTTTGATCTTTTATTTCATAATAATATAAAGTAACTTTCTGAATATTATTCATTGTTTGAATATCCACTTGTTTATTAATACCAAAATCTTTTGTTAATATACTATCTAAAGATATTTGAGTTTGTGGCAAAGTTAATAATGCTTTTCCATCAATGGTTATTTTAACACCTTTTATTTCTTTAAACTTTAATAAACTATATACAATACTTTCAATAACTTTTTCTTCTAAATTTTTATTAACATTTAATAATTCACTATTAAAATCAATTGATAATATTCCATCTTCTAAACTCATATTGTTAATTTTAGTATCATTTGGAATAATTCCTTTCAATCCACTATAATGCCTATTTCCCCATTTTAAATTATTAATTATAATAGGAATACTATCCATTATATTTTCTTTTACCACAATATTTACTTCTAATAAATAATTATTATCATCTAATAAATAAATGCTCGATAAATTAGTTTGATATTCCACTTTAATATTGGAAATATTTTTATTAAGTGTAAAACTAGAAAGAATAAAGAGAATAAAAACGATTAATGTTGTAAAATAAATTTTTCTTAAAATCTTCTGTCTTAACATACGCACCCCATATTCTAATATATGAAAAATCGTACCATATTAGTACGATTAAAGTGATATCTCATTTAGCTTAATTAATTCAACAACTGCTGATGCTCTTCCTTTTACTCCTAATTTTTGCATAGCATTAGAAATATGATTACGAACAGTTTTTTCACTAATATTTAAATAATTAGCAATATCCTTTGTTGTTTTATTTTTTATTAATAGGGAAAAAATTTCTTTCTCCCTTCCTGTTAATACACTTTTATACATAATCTTTCTCCTTATAAACCTATAGTATTATATGAAGAAAGAAAAAAATGTTTACGCTTTAAATCGAACAGAAATATACATTTTAGGATATTCCTTTTCAATTAAGGACATTATTTTAACTGCTAAATTAGTATCATGCTTATCTTTATTAATAACAATTTCAATAACATCATCTTTTACCTTAACGAAACTTTCTAAATCATATTCTTTTTTTATTATTTTTTCGATATTTTCTTCCATAGCCTCCATTTTATTAATTATTTTAATTTCTTCATAAACATTATTTTTTTCAGTAGAAGATAATTCACTGTTATTTAACTTCTCATTTAATACTTTTAGCGTTTCTACCCTTTCTTCATTTAAAACACTTCGCATTGTATCAAAGGCATTGGCCGGTTTAATAGATGTCTTAACGTTATTTTCTTCTTTGACTGTTGAATAAGAACTATTAGTAGTTAAAAGTAATTCATTTGGCATGGTTACATAATAGACACTTAATACCAATATAAGACTTGTTAAAGTTAAAAATATTAATCCTTGTTTATTAATCACTATATATCACCCATTAAATATTATTAATAAACTTTAAAATTATTCTAAAAAATGATATAATAACTAGTAAGGAGTGCTAAATGGAAGAAAAAATCAATAAAATTTTAGATAAATTAAGGCCTTTTTTAATAAATGATGGTGGTAATATTGAGCTTGTTGAATTTAAAGATGGTGTATGCTATTTAAACTTTACAGGAGCGTGCCGAGAATGTGCACTTAATAGTATAACTCTAAATGATGGAATTAAAGAAGCCTTAATGAACGAAATACCTGAAATAATTGATGTAAAGCTTATCTAATTACATCTTTTTATTTTATTTTTTTTGTGTTAGAATGATATTGGTGATAATATGAAATTTATAAATAACTTAAAGTATAAAAAAATTCTTTTATTCACAGGTTTACTTTTAAGTTTTCTATCTTTTGAAGCAATTTATTATATAATTGGTATTGATTTAAAAGACATGACGCTTCAAAAATATATTATTCTAGTTTTAATTAAGGATATCTTTTTTTTCATGATATTAATGATAATATATCGAAAATATCTAAAAGAAAAATGGCATGATTTCATAAGCCATTTTAAAACCTATTTATCAATTAGTTTTAAAGATTGGTTTACAGGATTCTTAATAATGATCACATCTAATAGTATTATTAATACATTTATCACTAATAATATTGGTGAAAATGAAGCTGCTGTTCAAGCTTTAATTAGTACTTTACCATTATTTGCCTTTTTACTAACCACTATTTTTGCCCCTTTTATTGAAGAAATGATTTTTAGAAAAAGTCTTCAAGATTGTTTTCATAACAAATATCTTTATATGATAATTAGTGGTCTTATTTTTGGCCTTGTTCATGTTTTAGGCGCAGCTAATGCTTTAGAATATTTTCTAATTATTCCATATGGCGCTTTAGGATTTATGTTTGCCCATACCATAAATACAACTGATAATATATATTGTACTATTATGATGCACATGTTTCATAATGGTGTATTAACAATTCTAGCGATGGTGATATAATGATTAGTCGTGAAGAAAAAAATAAAGTTTTGGAAAAAGAATTAAAAAAAGAAGAAGCAGTAAAAATTTCCAAAAAGATTTTAAAAATATTTTTTATTATCCTAATACTTTTTTTTGTTTTATTTTTATATATTTATTATATTGGACCAAAATACATTAAAACCAAAGAATATTCTATTACCAGTCCTAATCTTCCAGATAGTTTTGATGGAATAAAAATACTTCATTTTACTGATTTATTATATGGTAAAACAATTGATTCAAATGATTTAGAAACTTTACAAAAAGAAATTAAATTAATTAATCCAGATATTATTTTTTTTACAGGTAATTTAGTTAGCAATGATTATACTCTTTTAGAAAAAGATATAGCTAATCTCAATTCCTTTCTAAAAAAAATGCCATATAAAATAGGGAAATACGCTGTACGCGGTAATTATGATACATCTACTTTTAACTTAATCATTGAAGAAACAGATTTTATCTTATTAGATAATGAAAAAACCACAATCTATAATCATAGTACTGATTCTATTGATATCATTGGTCTAAATGCAAATGATATTAAAGAAATAAGTAATAATAATGAACAATACACCATAAGTCTTATTAATAATTATGATGATTATAGTAAATATTCATTATCATCAAACTTAATATTTGCGGGTAATAATCTTGGTGGTGAAATTAAACTATTTAATCATCCCCTCTTAGGAAAAAATAAATATATGAATAATTATTATGAAGATAATAATACCAAAATCTATATATCTAGTGGTTTAGGAACAATTCATCATATGCGTTTTATGAATCATCCAAGTATTAATGTCTATCGATTATATGTAAAATAAACATATTTTGTTTAACAATTACCAAAATTGTGTTATAATACTTCTTGTAAGTTGCCTGTGTGGCGGAATTGGTAGACGCGTACGACTCAAAATCGTATATCCAAAAGATGTAAGGGTTCGAGTCCCTTGGCAGGCACCATAATAGAAAAAAAACATCCATTAATTATCTTTGGATGTTTTATTTTTTTCATCGAACAATAAACTTATTTGAAATATTTTTTTAACAATATTAAACCAACTTAATAGATAATCAAGAGATATTTCTTTATGAATATTAAATGACTTCATTTTCAGTTTTTCAATACTAAAATTATCAATATATATTCCAACTCTTCCATCTTTTTTAAATACTAAATATTTTTTATTAGGAAGCAATTTATCTAATTCATTAATTTTTTCCATTAAAGTAAGTGACAAAATATATCTTGATCTTATTTCATCAAATGAATAAACGCAATATTTTTGACTAATTTGTAAATTTTCTAATTCAATTCTATATCCCTTATAAGAAATATAATGTAAAATATTTTTTTTAACAAATTTGTCGCTTATATTATTAGGTATTAAATAAATGTAGTTATAATTATCGTGTGATATTTCAGTTTCATAATATAGTCCATTAAAAATATTAATTTGATCTTGATAATGATAATTAATAATATATTTAATGTTTTCAACATTATCATAATAACTATCGTGTTTAATTCTTTCTACTAAATCATAAAGAGTTACATCACAATAAATAAATTTTTTCCCTAAATAACTCGAGGCAGTAAAATTACATCCACAATAATTTAATAAATTTAGATTAAATAGCCCCATTTTATTAAATTCACTTACTGCAAGTTCAGTCTCAGGTTCACAAATATAATCATTTGGTGAAAAATAGGAAACTACATAAAGGTAAATATCTTCATTAATTAAATAAATTGCCTTTTTCTTTTCTTTATATATCAAACGAATGTTAATTATTAAAAATAAAAAGAATAAAATAATTTCAGTCAATAAGGTAATAAACATTATATATTCATTAAAAATCCTATTGAAAAATAAAATATTAATTATAATAATTACCAAAATTAATAATTGATAAAATATACACTTCTTAATCGCTTTTTGATAACTCGCTTTATCTTTATAATATGCATCCTTTAAAATCTTCTTTCCACCACGCTGGTAAAAATCAATAAAATCACTTTTCGTTTTCATAATATATTCTACCCTTTTTTAATTCTTCATTTATATTAAATAAAGCATATTTATGAAAATTAAAAAGTTTTGCAAAAATAAGATTTGGAAAAAAAGAAATAAAATTATTGAAATTAGTTACATGAGCATTATATGTTCTTCTTCCTGCGCTAATTAAATCTTCTGCTTCTACTAAAGCATTTTGCAAAGATAAAAATTGTTCATTAGCCTTTAACTCTGGATAACTTTCTCCAAGAGCTAAAACACTTTTTATATCATTACTAATTGAATCACTAATAGCAAAAGCATCTTTTATATTATTATAATTTAATCTTGCTGAAATAAGCCTTTCTAAAGTTTTACTTTCATATTTCATATATCCTTTAACAACTGAAACCAGATTTCCAATTAAATCATTTCGCCTTTTAAACATGACATCAAGAGAAGATAAAGCATTTTTAATACCATTTTCTTTTTTTAGCATTGTATTATAATAAATTATACTAATAACAACAAGAAAAACAAGTAATAGCATAATGCCAATATATTTCATATTCATCACCATTTTAATTATATCATAAATCATTAAAAAAACTAATATCTATGGAGTTAATCTATTTGGACCACGGAATAAAAACATTGATTCTTTAATCGTTGGTATATTCAAAAGTAACATTGTAATACGATCAATTCCAATAGCAAATCCACCATGTGGAGGACATCCATATTTAAAGAATTCAAGATAAAACTTGACATCCTCTCCTAATCCTTTTTCTTTGGCATTTTTACTTAAATTAGAATAACGATGTTCTCTTTGAGCACCAGATGTTATTTCAACACCACGCCAAATCAAATCAAATCCTTGTAATACACCATTTTCATCACGCATATGGTAAAAACCTCTTTTTTCTGCAGGATAATCCGTTATAAACATAAATTCATGATTAAATTTATCTTTAGCAAGTCGATAAACTAGTTTTTCTGCTTCGGTTGTTAAATCATTTTTTTCACTTTCAGGAACTTTATAACCATATCTTTCTTCTAACTCTTGATAGACATCTTTTAATTTCATCTGTGGAAAAGGTAAAGTTGGAACAATTAATTCTTGATTAAAAATTTCTTTTATTTCACTTCCCCATTTATCTTTTAATTTATTAAATGCATAAGCAAGTAATTCAGACTCCATATTCATAACATCTTGATAAGAATTAATATAACTAAACTCAACATCAAAACTCATAAATTCAGTTGCATGACGTGATGTATTTGAGTTTTCTGCTCTAAAACAAGGAGCAACTTCAAAAACACGATTCATGCCACTAGCCATAGCCATTTGTTTATAAAATTGTGGTGATTGAGCTAAATATGCTTTACGATCGAAATATTTTACTTCAAATACTTCACTACCACTTTCACTAGCAGCACCAATAAATTTTGGCGTATGAATTTCCATGAAATTATTATTATATAAATATTCACGCATATATTGAACTAAACTACTTTGTATCATAAATATTTTCATATTTTTAGCATTTCTCAAATCAATAAAACGATTATCAAGTCTAGTATCTAAATTAACATTATCTAAATCATTAAAATTAAATGGTAATTCCCCATCTCTTCTACTAGTAACTATAATTTCTGATGGAATTAATTCAATTCCGTTTAATTTAACTTGTTCATTTTCCACTACTTTACATTTCACTTTTACAGTGCTTTCTAATGTTAAATTACTAATTAGATCAACCATTTCCCTATTTTTTTCTTCGGATTTTTCAATAGTCATTTGCACAATTCCAGTTTCATCTCGCAAAATAACAAATTGAACCCATTTTTTATCACGAATAGTATCAACAAATCCTGAGTATTCAATTTCTTCATTAACATATTTTTTTAATTCATTAGCATTAATTTTTTTTATCATAATTCCTCCTAAAACAATAAAAAGCCATAAATCTAAGGACGAGTTACCGTGATACCACCTTAGTTCATGACTTTCATGCTCTCTTATTTTTAACGCAAATAAAACGTTTGTCTTATAATTGATGTCTTTCTATATCTAATTAAAGTAATTCACACCAAACATTACCTCTCTTTTTAATATTAATATATACTCTTTCAATCAACAATTACAAAATTATTTTAACATATTTTTCTAAAAAAACAAGAGTTTTTATATAAAAACAAAACTATTTATTTTTAATCAAAAATATATTATAATAACCTTGGTGATAAAAATGGTTATAACTTTAAAATGCTCAAATAAAACAAAAGAAATGATGAATGAATTCTATCAAGATATGCGAAGAGAAAAAACACCACAATATGCTGAGTTTCAAGCACAAGATGGTGATACAGTTGTTACTTTGTATACTAGTGGTAAAGCAGTATTTCAAGGAAATGATGCTGATTTATCTAGTGAATATTGGATAGAAACCGAAAAAATAAACTCTGGTACAGCAGTTGTTACTAATAGTGAAGATAAATCCAAAAAAACACTTAAAGGTGAGAATAAAAAAGAAGTAGGAATCTATCATAATATAAATAGTGTTGGTAGTGACGAAGTGGGAACTGGTGATTATTTTGGTCCGATAGTTGTTTCTAGTACCTATGTAACTAAAGATGATGTTGCTTATTTAGATAGTTTAGGAGTATGTGATAGTAAGAAATTAACTGATGAAAAAATTCTAGAAATCGCTCCATTAATCGCTAAAAGGGTAAAATATAAAAGTATGATTTTAAATAATAGTGATTATAACAAATTTCATAGTAAAGACTATAACATGAATAAGATTAAAGCAATTCTTCATAATAAAGTTTTATATCAAATGATTCATGAAGAAAATCCTCAATATGATTATATTATCGTTGATGAATTCGCTAAAGAACACAAATATTATGAATATATTAAAGATACTCCAAACATTCAAAAAAATATTACTTTCATGACTAAAGCTGAAGATAAATGCTTATCCGTTGCCTGCGCAAGTATTATTAGTCGTTATTTATTTTTAAAAGAATTTGATAAATTAGCAGATAGTCTTCATCTTCCTCTTCCTAAAGGAGCTGGTAGTGAAGTTGACAAAATAGGTCAAGAAATTGTTGAAAAATATGGTGCTGATAAATTAAATGAAGTTGCAAAACTAAATTTTATGAACACTTCAAGAATATTAAAAAATAGAATTTAAAAAACTGTTCACAAAACAGTTTTTTCATTTATACAAAATAAATTAAATGGACTTTCTTTTGGAAAATAAGTAAAGGTCAGTAATTCTTTCTTTATGGGATGGATAAAACTCAATTTATAAGAAAACAAACCAATATTCTTTTCATTATCTTTGCCATATCGATTATCTCCAACTAAAGGATAACCACGTGAAGAAAATTGTACTCTTATTTGATGATGACGTCCTGTTTGTAAATTTACTTTTGCTAAACTCCAATCTTTTTCTTGATTATATGCAATTAATTCATAAGAAAGTTCGGCATATTTTCCATCTGTTTCAGTAGTAACAACTGTGTTTAATTGATCAGTTTTTTTCAAATAATTCCTAAAAAGATCTTTATTTTTTAATTTTCCATGACAAATTAATAAATATTCTTTATGAAAATCGTGTCTTCGAATCATATCCGATAAACGTGATGCTGCTTTACTTGTTTTGGCAAAAACCATTACACCACCAACTACTCTATCAAGTCGATGAACAAGTCCTAAATATACATTACCTGGTTTATGATATTTCTCTTTTAAATAATTTTTTATTATCGTTAACATATCCATATCCCCAGTATCATCAGCTTGACTTAAAATATTACGAGGTTTAACAACAACAATTAGATGATTATCCTCATACAGAACATTTAAATTATTCATAATCAATTCTTCCATATATACCACAAGGTAATATTAAATTATTCTCTTTTATTGGCAAGCCAATTTCATCACTAGTAATTTGAGCATTATCTCTTGTATTAGTTAATTTTAATAAATTCTCTAATAAAGATGGAGAAAGACCGGAATAAGAATTTACTAACATAAATAAAGGTTTATCGCTTAATAATTCATTACATAATAAAAGTAAATTATATAAATCCTTTTCAATATTCCATACTTCTTTATTTGCACCTCTTCCAAATGCTGGAGGATCCATAATAATTACATCATATTTATGACCACGTCTTATTTCACGATTAACAAATTTAATAACATCATCAACAATATAGCGAACTTTGGTTTCATCAAGATGATTTAATCGAATATTCTCTTTAGCCCAATCAACCATACCTCGTGATGAATCAACATGGGTTACCGTTGCTCCGGCCATCATACTAGCAATAGTAGCTCCACCTGTATATGCGAAAAGATTTAATACTTTAATCTCCCTTTTTTCTCTACCAATAACCTCTCTTATATAATTCCAATTATATGCTTGTTCAGGAAATAAACCAGTATGCTTAAAGCCCATTTTTTTAATGTTAAATTTCATATCACAATAACTTATAACCCAACTATCTGGAACCTTTTTAAAGTCATTCCAATGTCCACCACCAGTGCTAGAGCGATAATATACACTATCTATTTTGTTATGATATTTTTTTTCTAAATCACCATTATCCCAAATAATTTGAGGATCAGGGCGTAACAAATAAACATTTCCCCATCTTTCATATTTCATACCACAGCTTCCATCAATAATAGTAAAATCTTGATAATCATTTGTAACTTTCATAAAACCTCACTCATCATGATTATATCATATTTTATTAAAACTGAAACTTTTAATGATTCTTTTTTATAGAAGACATCTCAGGAAAACAAAGGATGAGAAAAGTTTTCAAAAATTTATTTAAAGACTGTTTCTCTTCTTTGGTAATTTTTTTAGCATTATTAATTGCATTAATTATTTCTTTAAAGTCCAATTTTTTTAATTTCTCTATGTTATTTTTCTCTATAATATCGAAAAAACAATTAATAATAATTTCTCTTCTTTCTTCAACTATTTCATCTAATAATTCTTTAGATGCCAAAGAAAACATATCACTATCATTATTTAAAGTACCCAATTTAAAATGATTTTTTTCAATTTGCCATGAATAAATATTATGAGATTCTAAACCTCTTTTATCTGTCTTAATAATCATTCTTTTACTATCATTTTCTAACAAACGCCCAATAATACTATTTTCAGGATAATAATTTATTATTTTATTTTTAACCATTTGATAATCTTTTCCCAATTGTAAAAATCCTGGTCCATCAAAATTAAATACTTTTCTTATACGTAATTTTTGAAAAAAAGAACTATGTATTAAAGCATACATTGCCAAATTTCCCCCTTTAGAATGACCACCTAAATAAAGGGATTTAATATTCTTTTCACCATCAAGATATAGTAATGCATCAATTTGCGATGGAATAGTCATATAACTCATGTTCAAATCTTCCTTAATACCAATAAGACTTTTATTCGTACCACGATAAGCGATAAAAAGTCGTTCTTTTGGAAGAAGAATCGTTACTGCAAAAAATTGTTCCTCTTTATTCTTATCAAAGATACTCTTACATCGCTCGATAACTAATTTTTTAAATCGAATGCTCTTGGCCAGTAATTTAACTAATTTTTCATCATTTTTATTTATTTTAATATTTTCCATATAATCATTTAATTCTTCTATAGTAAAAGGTAATTTATTTTCTAAATCTTCTAGATGAATATATGCTAATCTTGATAATATAAGAGCATCTAATTCATTAATTCTTTTAATTTCTTCATGACTATTCTCAATATAACTATAAATATTCATTTTACACCTTCTTTTTTACCAGAGTATAATCTTCTTCATTTTCTATTTTATCTTTTTCTTTAAATGATTTATTTAATCCAACAAAAATAGTTGATTCATTAACCGTATATAACTTTTTATTTATGATAACAAGCTCCTCTAATATAGCATATTCAATCATTCCAGCCCGAAATTTTAGACATAAGCGAACCGCTCCTGGAAAACTACTTTTATTAAAATTTAATTTAGATAAAGATGGTAAATAAATAATTAAATTCGAGCTATCTTTTAACACCTGACTAGCATGACGATGGCCTCGTAAAATAATGGTTTTATCACAAATACTTTTATGAAATTCTGGGACTAAAAGATTATGTTGCATAATAATTTGGTCATTTTTTATACATAATATTTTCTCACCATAACCTAAAGGAAGAATATCTCCTCTTGTATTTTCTATTGCTTTTTTAACATCTATTCCGAAACCTGTTAATAAACTGTAATCATGATTACCTAAAAGAAGAAAAACTAATATTTCATTACTAAAAGGATGAACTCTTAAGGCATGATCAATCTGTTTATCTACTGGTATTTTCATATTAGGTGTATGACCTTCAATTAAATCACCTAAATTTAAAAGATAATGAATACCATTTTGAATACAATAATCATAAATAATATGTAATAATCTAACATCTTCATATTTAGAACCATAATGTAAATCTGATACCAGCATTAATTGAAGTTCATTTTCGGAATGTTCTGTAATTATCCTGTTTCTTTCATCAGAATACATTCCTTTAACTATTTCATACTTGATATCACCATTACTATAATTTTTAAATGCAAAAATAAAACCCTTTTGTCTCAAGAAAACAATACATCGATATATTTCTTGATAAGAAAAATCGGTTATATTGCTAATCTCTCGAATAGTTAGCCCTTTATTAATTAATTCTAATATTAAATTGATATTATCTATTTTTCTTTTCATAAAAACTCTCTACTATTATTATAAAGAAAAAAAAGGATTAAGTCTCATTTTTGACGTAAACCCCTTTTAATTCTAAATCATTAACTATTTTATTTTGCAAATCAAATAATTTATTATTTTGGTATATTTGAATAAAATAACCATCTTTAGATGGAAGATTATAATCTTCGATAGATAAAACATCACCATCATAAACAGTAACCTCATAACGAATATTTTCAAGGGTAATTCCTATTTGATGAGTTAACCGTTCTTCCCAAGTAGCATTTAAAACCAAATTTTTTGTTATTTTCTCATTAAAGTCAAAATCTTTTCCATTTAATTGCCAAGCACGAAAAGTATAACCATCTTTTTGAGGATTATTAGGTCTTGTTAGACAATTATTATATAAAACACTAACTGTTACTATATCGATATCATTTTTAAAAGAAACAGTTAAATATGTATTATTAACATACCAAAAATAAGAAACAAACATAATAATTCCTAAAGAAAAAGTAATTAATGAACCAATTTTATAGATATTTTTCATTTATATTACCCCTTTATTATCATCTTTATTTTATCATTTTGTTTTTACTTTGACAACATTATCTTCTTCTTTTTTCTTTTCTCTTGATATTGAAAGTATTATTCCGATGCTAATACTACTAATTAATAGACTACTACCGCCATAACTTAAAAATGGCAAAGTAACACCCGTTACAGGAATTAAACCAATAACAACCGATAAATTTAGAATAGTTTGTATTATCATTTGAAAAATTAATCCAAACGAAAGATACTTAGCGAATTTGTCTTCTTGTCGAAGTGATATTCTAATCGATCGATATAATAAAAAGGAAAATAATCCTACTACAATTAATACTCCAAATATTCCAAGTTCTTCAGAAATAATACTAAATATAAAATCCGTTTGAGGTTCCGGTAAATAAAAATGCTTTTGTCGACTATTAAATAATCCCATCCCAAGTAATCCACCTGGTCCAATAGCATAAAGACTTTGAATAATTTGAAAACCAGTTCCCAAAGGATCAGACCATGGATCTAAAAAAGAAGTAATTCGATTCATTCGATAAGGAGCTATAATAATTAATAAAACTACCCCAATAATCCCTAATAAACCAAGACCAACAAAAAATTTAATATTAACACCAGCTACAAATAATAAAGCAATAATACTAATAACCAAAATCATCCCAGTTCCAAAATCAGGTTCTAACATAATTAAAAAAAATGTAATTAATACTATTCCCAAAATAGGAAAAACTCCTTTTTTATAATCCTTTAAAACTTTTTGATTTTTCTCTAAATATTTAGAAGTAAAAATAATTAAAGCCAGTTTAGAAAACTCTGATGGCTGAATACCAAATCCTCCTATTCCAAACCAACTACGACTTCCATTTCGAACAATACCAATACCAGGGATTAATACTAAAATTAATAATACAAAAGATATTAGTAATAGCTTATTGGCATATTTATAATAAAGACGATAATCCATTTTTGTTAAAAAAAACATTAAAACAATTCCTATAAGAATAAAAGCTCCTTGATAAAGACAGTAATGTAAACTATTATTAAACTTATATTCAGCCCATATATAACTAGCTGAATATATCATAACAAGTCCAAAAAGCATAACAGTGATAACCGTAATAAAAAGTAATTTATCATATTTCAATTGAATCACCAACAAATTTTATGATAAAAAAAAAGATGTATGAAAAAAACAACATAATGTTGTTTAAATCCATACACCAAATATAATTCCGGCCATGGCTAAAATAAAGCCAAAAACCCAAAAAGTTCTTACTATTTCTACTTCGGTCCACCCTAGTTTTTGAAAATGATGATGAATCGGAGTCATTAAAAAGATGCGTTTATGAAATGTTTTATACCAAAAAACTTGTAATATTACCGAAAGAGTTTCAATAACAAACACAAAAGCTACAATAAACAATGTTACTTCACGATGAGTAATAATAGCAATGGTTCCCATTACTGCCCCCAGGGATAAACTACCCGTATCTCCCATAAAGACTTTAGCAGGGTATCCATTATATATTAAAAATCCCAGTAAAGCTCCAGTTAAAACTAGGGTAAAAACACCCATATCAGTATATCCAACCATTAAACTAATTAAACTAAAAGCTACAAAAGCTATTCCAGATAAACCAGCAGCTAAACCATCTAATCCATCCGTTAAATTAACGGCATTAGAACTACCAATTAAAATAAAGAGAATAAAAATTCCATATAACCATTTCATTTCAATATGAATACCAAGAGTAGTAACAATAAGTGAGGTTTTTCCCCCATTTTTCATATATAAATAGAAAAAAACTAAAGCAACTAATAATTGAAGAAAAAACTTTTGAATAACGGTTAACCCTTCATTTTTCCCTTTTTTAATACTCAAATAATCATCTAAAAAGCCAATAATAGCATAACTTACAAAAACAAATAAAACAATCATTAAATCATTATTTAATGCCACTTTTTTAGTGATTAATAATACTGCCATAACGACAATTGTCGAAATAATAAAGATTAGTCCACCCATCGTAGGCGTTCCCTCTTTTGAACGATGCGCAAAATCCATATATGTACTAATTCTTTGCCCTATTTTCATTCTTTTTAAAAGAGGAACTAAAATTAATCCGGTTAAAGCAGAAGATACAAATCCTAGCATCACTGCCAAGACAACTTTGGTTAATAGATACATCTAATCTCCTCCTAATAATAAGTATACTATAATATATAATTATTATTAATAGGAAAATTTAAGTGTTGACATTTTTTTACAAAAAAAAGAAGATTTTTTCTTCTTTTTATTTTTTTGTTTTTTTCTTTTCTTCTTTTTCTTCAACAAAAGATTCTATAAAAACTCTTCGTAATAAGTCAATAATACTTTCACCTGAAGGTAAATGATAACAACGTCCTACCATATCACGAACTTCATTAACTATCGATAATGTATCATCAATAAATGCTGATTCACTAAAATCATTGATACCTGTATATTGCATTAACATAGCTATTTTATTTGAGCGCACTCTTTCGGTATTTTTCCAATCTTCAATTGGATTATGATGATATGGTTCAAGATGAAATTTTACTGGAACATATCTTATCATTGGCAAATACTTTTCAAAGAAGCGTGCTTTTGCACCATTTTCACGTTCAACGTTATAATGTGAACAAACAATTATTTCATCATATAAACCAGTTTCCCATATCTCTGTTATTAATTCAATAAAGCCAGGGGCAACATTAGCTAAAACATATTGTTCTTCATATGGTATACGATCTTTAAAACGTGGAAAAACTTCTTCTAATACTTGATCCTTTCTTTTAAAATGTTCTTTTCGACATGCTTCGGCAACACTAACTGAAATAGATCTTTCTTGTTCTTGTTGATTTATTTGATTGCGATAACTATCTCCTGCAACATAATCTATTCTCGATACAAACGAATCAATTATTCTCGGCATTTCAGGAAAAATAACACCATCACAATCTAATATTAAATACCTTTTTTTATCTGTACCTTCCATAATTTCTCCTATTTTAATTTTTTTACCTTAGCTTGATGTTTAGCTTCAATTTTATCAATAGCAGACTCTAATTGACTAAAACTAGTTATACGAGGATATCCTATATCTTCAATAGATGATGAACGCTCTGCATCATTAACTGGACGATATAAAATAACGTCTCCCCCTTTTTCATGCCAATCACGACAATTATCACGACTATCATCAAGTAAAATAACAATTCGATCAGAAAAAGAAATCATTTGACTCATTTTATCAAACTTAGAGCTTCTTCCACGACGATTAGCATTATGTTCTTCAGCGTGAAAACGCATTCCAACAAATACTGAGCCTGGGAAAAGATATTTCATTAATCTTCTCTTAGCTGTTTCTTCACGATAACCATTATGATGAGTTAATTGAAATAATAATTGTACACGACCTTCACTCAATAATTTTCTAATAGCATTTACAGCATCAAAATTAACATTTTCTGATTGATTAATTCCTTCATAATCAATAAGTTCTCTACTAGGTGTTCTTACAATATCATAACATTCAACAATATCATGAAGCATAATATCCTCGGTAGCAATACATCTTTCAATATCTTCGATAGGTTTAACATACCAATAATATTCTTGATTTTTTTGACCACCAATATTAGTCTTAATAACATCATTAGCATCTGGAGAAACTAATAATCCATAATTTGGTCGACTACCGGTCATTCTTGATTCAGCACTAATTCTTTGAGCTTCCAATAAACAAAAGTGATTAATTAATCTTAAAGTTCCAAAACTAGATCGAACAGCACTTCTAAACCCCTCAATATGAATAGCTTCCCTTTTATAATCGTAATCAATACTTTGTCCTTTTAATAAATTATCGCCTTCTAAAAACATATCACGATGTTCTAAAAATTGATTATATATTCTTAACGCAAGTGATACATATGCACCACAAATAATAACTGGACGAGAATATATATCATAAATATATTCATCACGCAAATATTCAAAGCCAATCTTTCCTACCCCAGAATAAAGATATTCTAATCCTGGAAATCTTGACAAATTAGGAAGTCGTTTTTCACTTCTAGCTAAATCACATTCTTTTTTTACTAAGTCAGCAAAATAGCGACAGTTTCGCACAAGTTGTTCACAGAAACGCAACTTCTCAATTGTATAAATTGTCTTTTTATCAACTTGCTCTTGAAGAAGAGCAGATGAGTTAACAAGCACATCATCAATATCACAAACTAAAACTATTTCTTTACTTTTCATTTTAACCTCTCCCCACGCATATACGGACATTATACCACATTTTGCCTGTTTATGTCAATTTTTACGTAAAGTTG
>CAMNBS010000005.1 GCA_946533175.1 uncultured Clostridia bacterium | reverse complement strand
ATAATAATAGAATGAATCGTGGTCCAGGGAATACAGAAAGTTCTAGTTCATCAGTAACCTATTCATCAAAAAAAGAAATTAATTCAAGTGAAAATATTGAAGAAGGAAACTATACATCAGATGTGAAAGATGAGAATGCTATTTCCGTAACGGGAAATGTTAGTTCCAGTTTATCTAATATAACCGTTAATAAAACAGGTGATTCTCTTGGTGGTGATAATACAAGTTTTTATGGAACTAATTCCGCTGTAATTGCGAAAGATGGCGCAAATGTAAACATTGAAAATGCCAATATTACTACTAATGCTACCGGAGCTAATGGAGTATTTTGCTATGGAGGAAGTGCAACGACTAATAATTCTTCAAGTGATAATACTACGATAAATATTTCTAATTCAACTATTACAACAAGTAAAGATAATTCCGGTGGAATTATGACAACAGGTGGTGGAATTATGAATGCTACTAATTTAATAATTAATACTTCTGGAACAAGTAGTGCTGCAATTAGATCTGATAGAGGTGGTGGAACTGTTTTCGTTAATGGTGGAACTTATAAAACAACAGGGAAAGGGTCACCTAGTATTTATTCAACTGCCAATATTACTGTTAAAAATGCGACTTTAATTGCAACAGCATCCGAAGGAGCAATTATTGAAGGTAAGAATAGTATTACTCTTGAAAATGTTGAATTAACAGATACCAATAGTCAATTAAATGGGCAATCAACAACATATAAAAATATTTTCTTATATCAATCAATGAGTGGAGATGCTGCTACAGGCGAAGCAGTATTTACATCAAAGAATTCAACAATTACAACCAATAAAGGTGATAGTTTTTATGTGACCAATACAACCGCTACAATTAATCTAGAAAATAATAAAATAATAAATAATGATTCAAAAGGAAATTTTTTAAGAATACAGAAAGATTCTTGGGGCAAATCTGGAAGTAACGGTGGAATAGTAACTTTAAATTTTACTAATCAAAAAGCAGATGGAAATATCGTAGTTGATTCTATTTCTAAGTTAGTATTAAATATGTCTAGTAATTCTGTATTAACAGGTTCTATAAATACTGAAAACGCTGGTGAAGTTACATTAACATTGGATGCAACTAGTTCTATAACGTTAACTGGTGATACTTATATAAAATCATTAACGAACGCTGATTCTACTAATAGTAATATTAATCTTAATGGATATAAACTATATGTTAATGGTAGTGAATTAAAATAACTGATTTTAATAGAATTTATTCGTGAAATTAAGAACTATTCAATAGTTCTTTTTCTTGTATTATGTTAAAATATATGTATATTTAAGTTTTATTTAAGCTTTAGTATTTATATTTGTAAGTGGTGATGAGAGTGAAAATATTAATAATAGAAGACGAATATAATTTAGCAGATGCAATATCTAGTATGTTAAAATCCCAAAAATATGATGTTGAAATTAAAACGGATGGTGAAGCGGGATTAGATGAAGCATTAACTAATATTTATGACTTAATAATATTAGATGTTATGCTTCCGCATAAAAATGGCTTTGAAATTTTAATAGAGTTGAAAAAAGAACATATTGATGCCAAAATTATAATGTTAACAGCCAAAAGTACTATTGATAATAAAATGGAAGGATTTAATAATGGTGCTGATGACTATCTAACTAAGCCTTTTCATATGGAAGAATTAATTGCAAGAATTAATATTCAATTAAGGAAATCAAATTCAAATATTGATGATAATATAAAAATAGGCGATTTAGTTTTGAATATTAAAAATATGGAATTAAGTAATATTAATACATCATATAAAGTAAATATTATAGGAAAAGAATTCGGACTTTTAGAATTATTTATGAATAATGCAAATAGGGTAATGGAAAAGGAACAACTTTTTGTTAAAATATGGGGATATGATACTGAATGTGATATAAATACGTTAGAAGCATATGTATCATTTATTAGAAAAAAATTAAAAAAAATAAATTCAAAAGTGAAGTTAAAAGCTATTCGTAATATGGGATATATTTTGGAGGTAGATGATGAAAAAGTTAAAAGTTAAAGTTTTTAGTGTTATCTTTTCTCTTTTAACTCTTTTTTCTTTTATAATTATGATATCTTCTTTAACGTCAAACTATATAAGTAGACAAAACTCAATTTCAAGAGTTCTTAATGATATTTCAAGACCAATTAATAGAAATCAAAATGTAGAAAGTGTTAATCCATATAATGCAATAGTACCTAAAGATGAGACTAGAAAAATATATCTTGATTTTACAATATATACTATAATACTTGATGAAAATGGAAATTATAAAGAATTAGTTAATAATACTAATAATGATCAAATAAATGAAAGTGATGTTAAAAATATAGCAACTGCCATAATTAAGAAAAATGATGGTAATATACATGTAGGTAATTTGTTTCTAGATAAATATTCTTATGTATTTACCCCAAATAATACTTTAATTATTATGGATAATACAAGTATAAATAAATTATTAATTAATCAACTGGGAATAAGCTTGTTAATTTTTATTTTATCCGAAATTATAATTTTTATTGTTACTAATTTAATTACTAGATGGATAATTGATCCAGTAGAAAAATCCTTTGAAAAACAAAAAATATTTGTCGCAGATGCCTCACATGAATTAAAAACACCTCTGTCAGTTATGATTGCAAGTGCAGAAGCATATTTTGAAGACAGAAATGATAAATGGGTTTATAATATGAAAAATGAATCAGAACGAATGATTAAATTAGTTACAGAATTATTAGATCTTGCTAAAACAGAAAGGGAACAAGATTTAATTATGGAAACAAATAATTTATCGGAAATAATAGAAGGATCTATTTTAACCTATGAAAGCTTGTTTTATGAAAAGAAAATAAAACTGCAATATAATATTGATGCAAATATTAATCTTTTTTGTAATTCTGATAGCATCAAAGAATTAATGAGCATATTAATTGATAATTCTATTAAACACTGTAATGACAAAGGAAAAGTTATTGTTAATTTAAGTAAAAAAAATAAGCTGGTAATTTTAGAAGTAAAAAACACAGGTTTACCAATTAAGAAAGATGATGAAGAGAAAATCTTTGAAAGATTTTATAAGGTTGATTCATCAAGAAATAGAAATTCTAATAATTATGGATTGGGACTTGCTATTGCCAAAAATATTGTTTTAATGCATAATGGGAAAATATTTGCTCATTCAGCTAATGGATATACAACTTTTAAAGTAATATGGAATCAAAAATAAAAATTTGATTCTTTTTATTTTTTTCAGTTTTGTTTAAGAAAATAGTATTAAACTTAAATCATAAAGAAGGTGATAGTTATTAAAAAAGTAGATTATTATTAAGTATTATGTTAGTGAATATATAATCATTTTTTAAGTTTTATTTAAGAAATGGTTGATAATATAGTTTTATAAGATAAGGAAGGTGATGTGGTATAAAATTGGAAATATATGTAATGTTTAAAAATTAATAAATATTCTGTATATTATCTGATATAAAAAAAATTGGTGTATGTTAAATATATATTAAAGGTAGGTGATAAATGACGAGTTTAGAAAAAATAATTAAGTTGTTAAACTTCTATTCTAAATATAAATTTAATAGATAAGACATTATAACTCCTTTCAAGTTTTATCTATTATGGATAAAAAGTAGATGAAATGTCTACTTTTTCAGTTATATTTAAGGTTTAGATCTTATTATTAAATGTGAGGTGATGAAAAATGGAAAACGAGAATCAAAAAAAAGAAAAAAAGAAAAAAGAGATAAAGAAGAATCAAAATGAAAAGAAAAGTACAAGTAATAATAAAGCAATTAGTGGAGCTAATATTATTGGGGAAGATCCATCTATTTTAAAAGATGCTAAAGATGAAAAAAAAGAAAACAAACTAAAAAATAAAAACTTAATAATTGCAATTATTTTTATAATATTGGTATTAACTTTAGTGGGATTGATTACTTTTGCTGTAAAACCTGCAGACTTTGATTTTATAAGAAATCATGATAAAGATAATAAGAGTGATATTGAATTAAAGTACGCGGAAAGTTCTATAGTTAAATCTGAAGGTGTTTATATAACAGATGTTTCAGAAGTAGTAGATAATGTAATGCCATCTATAGTTGCTATAACAAGTAAAACAATTATTAGTTCTGGAAGATTTGGACCATCTTTTTACGGATATGGAAATAATAAATATACAGCTGAAGGAGCTGGTTCAGGTGTTATAGTTGCAAGTAATGATGATGAAATATTTATTTTAACAAATTACCATGTTGTAGAAAATACTAATGAGTTGTCAGTTAAATTTATTGATGATGAAAGCTATGATGCCAAAATTAGAGGTATATCAGAACGATTTGATGTTGCTGTTGTATCAGTAAGTAAAAAAGATATGAAGAGAGAAACGTTAGAAAAAGTTAAAATAGCAACCCTTGGTAATAGTGATGAATTGAAAGTAGGAAATGGTATTATTGCTATAGGTAATGCTTTGGGATATGGTCAATCTGTAACAACAGGTGTTGTTAGTGCTTTAAATAGAGAAGTAAAAGGTGATAATTATACTCAGGATATGATTCAAATAGATGCTGCTATTAATGGAGGAAATAGTGGTGGAGCTTTACTTAATTCTAAAGGTGAAGTAGTAGGAATTAATACAGCAAAATATTCATCAAATTATTCATCAACAAGTGCATCTATTGAAGGTATGGGGTTTGCTATCCCAATATCAGATCTTGAAGATATTATTAAAGATTTAATTAACGGTAAAAATGATGAAGGAGCTTTAACATTGGGGATTGAAGGATATATGACTAATTCATCTATTATTGCAAATTATGGATTACCTGTAGGTTTTTATATATCAGCAATAAGTAAAGATGGCAATGCCTCTAATAGTGATTTAGAGATTGGAAATATTATAATAGAAATTGATAATAAAGAAGTTACTTCACTAGATGTTATAAAAAAAGTTTTAAATAAAAAAGATAAAGGTGATTCTGTTACTTTAAAAGTCAAATATCCAAATCGAAATGAATATAAAGAAAAAGAAATAAAAATAACACTAAATTAAATATAACAAAAAAGGATGATATATGAAAAATCAAATTATTACATTTATTATTGGAGTATTAGTAGGTGCTATTATTACTACAACAATATTTTTAATATTTAAGCCTAATAGTTCTAGAAAAGTACCAAATTTTTCTGGTACTAATAGAAGTGGCGAAAGAGTAAGACCAAATAGTAAAAAAGGTAAAAGAAATAGAGAAAACATAACAGATAATAATACTAAAGTAGATGAAAATAAGGATAAAATTAATGAAATTCATTAAGAAAAATTTAACTAGTTATGTCAAATAGAAACATTAAATACGGAAAAATTATTCTTAAACACATCATATTATTATAATTAAATTTTAGTTGAAACTTATTGTTTTGTTAAAATCTGCTTATATTGGAAAAATCTCTAAAATATAAATAATATCATAAGGGATTACAGATAATTTTTCGAAATAACAAAATGTTTAATAAATTAATAAAAAACATACTTCTTAGTTTTTAATTAACTCAAAATACCAAACATTAATCAAAAGATGATGTTTGGTATCTATAATAGCTGAGTTTAGTATTAGATAATATTATTTATTTGAAGATAATAATATTTATTATAAATTAAAAGAAAGCAGTTTACAAACTTTTTAATTATGATATAATTTTCTTAAAAGAGGATTTTATATGGTAAAGAGAAAAGTTAGAAATTTAGTTGATATTAGAGATTTATCTATTGAAGAAATTGATGAATTAATTAAAGTAGCTAATGATATTATTAATCACAAGGAGAAATATTCTCATAAATGTGATGGTAAGATATTAGCTACTTTATTTTTTGAGCCAAGTACTCGGACGAGATTAAGTTTTGAATCAGCAATGTTACGATTAGGAGGTAAAGTACTGGGGTTTTCTGAAGCATCGTCTAGTTCGACAGCAAAAGGGGAAACATTGGCGGACACAGTATGTGTTGTAAGTGGTTATGCCGATATTATCGCAATGCGTCACCCTAAAGAAGGTTCACCAATGGTAGCTATTAAAAAAGCTAGTGTACCAATAATCAATGCTGGTGATGGTGGACATAATCATCCAACTCAGACGCTAACGGATTTATTAACAATTAAACGTGAAAAGAACAGATTAAACAATTTAACGATTGGATTATGTGGTGATTTGAAATTTGGTCGAACCATTCATTCATTAATTGCAGCTATGTCGCGTTATGATAATATTAAGTTCATTTTAATATCGCCAAATGAATTGAAACTTCCCGATTATATTATTCATGAAATACTTGAAAAAAATAATGTTTCTTATGTCGAAACTGATAATATGCTGGAATATATGAATGAGTTAGATATTTTATATATGACAAGAGTTCAAAAAGAACGATTTTTTAATGAAGAAGATTATTTACGTTTAAAAGATTATTATATTTTAGATAAAAATAAGCTAATAAAGGCTAAAAAAGATTTGTGTATCATGCATCCTCTTCCTAGAGTTAATGAAATTAGTACAGACGTTGATGATGATAAAAGAGCAAAATATTTTGAACAAGCTTATAATGGAGTATATATCCGTATGGCTTTAATTCTTAAATTATTGGAGGTTGAATAATGAATATTGATACCATAAAAGATGGTTATGTTATTGATCATATAACGGCAGGTAATGCTATTAAAATTTATCAGATGTTATCTTTAGATAAATTAGATTGTCAAGTAGCTTTAATTACAAATGCTAAAAGTAAAAAGACAATTATTAAAGATATAATTAAAATTGGTTCATTAATTGATATTAATTTAGATAAAATTGCCTTTATTAATCCTGAAGCTACAGTTAATATTGTCAAAAATGAAAAGATAATTGAAAAGAAAAAGTTAGAAATACCAAAACATTTAATTAATGTGTGTAAATGCAATAATCCACGTTGTATTACATCTACTGAGAGAAATCTTGATCAAATTTTCAATTTAGTTGATCATAAAAATAAAATATATCGCTGTTATTATTGTGAAAGTACTTTAGAAAAAGAACAGTTTATTTTTTAGTAAAAAAGTATGTTTGATTGACAAAAAAATAGTGCAATTAAAGAAAAAAATGATATAATTAAAAAGAGCCCAGTGAGAGTTTCTCTTACTGTTTTTTCTTTTTAAAGGTATATGATGAAATATGTATTTGTAACAGGTAGTGTAGTTGAGGACTTGGAAAAGGAATAACTGACTATAGCCTTACTTTTAAAATCAAGATAAAGGTATTTATACCAAAATTGATTAGGAGTTTAAAGCTTGTTTTAACCAGCTCCATTATTTGATTCTTTTATCAAAGCGAGTATTTCTAATAAATGTGATATAATAAATTTGGAGGTAATAATATGCAAAAGAAAAGGTCTATTAATACTAAATACGAAAATGAAGAATATTTAACAACTCAGATTATTACCTATATAGGAAATAAAAGATCACTTCTTGGTTTTATTGGTGATGCAGTTAAGAATGTAAAAAAAAGACTAGGAAAGGAAAAACTTTATATTGTTGATATTTTTTCAGGTTCAGGAATTGTATCAAGATATTTGAAACAATATTCATCAAAACTAATATCTAATGATTTAGAAGAGTATGCATACATTATTAATAAATGCTATTTAGCCAATAAAAAAGATATTAACATGGATGAATTAGTATCATGGTATAACTATTTAAAAGAGCATTTAGATAGTGAACTTCATAGAGGAATTATTTCTGAATTGTATGCTCCTAAAGATATAAATAACATTAAAGTTGGTGAAAGATGCTTTTATACAACTAGAAATGCCATGTATATTGATACAGCTCGGAAATTAATTAATGATGTTCCAGAACAGTATCGTCATTTCTTTATCGCACCTTTACTTACAGAAGCGTCAATAAAAAATAATACTTCGGGTGTATTTAAAGGATTTTATAAGAATAGTAAAACTGGTATTGGACAATTTGGTGGGAATGATGAAAATGCTTTATCTCGAATAAAAAGAGACATTGATTTGCCTTTTCCGGTTTTTAGTAATTATGATTGTGAAGTAGAATTATATAAAGAGGATGCTAATATCTTAGTTAATAAATTAGATTTAGTTGATTTAATATATATGGATCCACCTTATAATCAGCATCCATATGGTTCTAACTATTTCATGCTTAATGTTATTAATAAATATGAACGACCTAAAGTTATTAGTCCAGTATCGGGTATTCCAAAAGACTGGAATCGTTCTAAGTTTAATCAGGCTCGTGAAGCTTTAAAGACTTTTAAAGAATTATGTCAAAATGCCAAAGCAAGGTATTTGTTAATTTCCTTTAATTCAGATGGTTTTATTAAAAAACAAGAAATGATGAAAATGCTTTCTAAAATTGGTGATGTTACTGTTATGGAGAAAAAATATAATACCTTTAGAGGCTCAAGAAATTTAAACAAAAGAGCTCTTCACGTTAAAGAGTATTTATATTTAGTGGAAGTTTATAAATATAAGGAGGTAAAATAGAATGAGTCAACATGAATTATTAAGAACAAGATTTTTACAACATTTGCCAAAAAATAATTATTCCAAAAAAGATGATAAAGACATATATATGGCTGCTGAAAAAGTAATGAATTACTTGAAAATGCGTTTTGAAATGGATACCAAATATCATAATTATCATTTAGAATTTGCTAAATCAATTAAAATTTGCGACATGATTAATTTTATTAAAAAGAAAGGGATAAGAAATGAGTTTTATTCTTATGATGATTCTCGAGGTATTTATCCGGATGGGGGAATAATTTATTTAGTTAATGAAATCGAGAATATTAAATATCCATTAGTTATTGCTGAAGTAAAACATCAAGGTACTAATAAAGATAGAATAAAAGAGGGCAAAGAAAAACAGGCCACAGGTAATGCTATCGAGCGTTTAGGAAAAAATTTAACAGCAATAAAAACATATATGCATTACGAGAATATTACCCCATTTGTTTGTTTTGGATATGGTTGTGACTTTACCGAAGATAATATGACAGTATTATCTAAAGTATATTGTTTAAATGAGTTTTATGATATTAATAAGATTTATGTAAATAAGAAAGATAATGATCGTGATCACGGGGGATTTGCACCAGTTTCAATGTATTTTAGAGAGGATGCATGGACCATTGACGAAATGTTTGATATTATGAAAGAGATAGCTGAATATTCTTTTCGTTATTGGTTATTTTAGAACACTAGGTGTTCTTTTTTAAATTTTATATATGTTGGTTGGAAAAATATGTTATAATGAATATAGAAAGGAGAGAAGTTATGAATAAGCTTTTTATATTTTTACGTGAATCAAATACGGCAAGATTTTTCATACCATTAGGCATAATTTTAATGGTTTTTGGAGTTTTTATGTTTATTGTTAACTCCAAAAATAGTGATTATATTAAAGTAGATGCTGTTGTTTCTAAAACTGATTTAGTGGAAGAGGCTCATCTTGATGTTGATGGTAATCATGTTGATGCGACGTATCGAGTATATGTAAAGTATACGGTAAATGATCGAGAATATGATGTTGAACTTGGAGAATTACCTGGTTATGAAGTAGGCGATAAACTTTCTATTTATTATAATCCATCTGATCCAAGTCAAATAACACAAACAAAAAGTTTAATTTTACCAATTATTTTAATTCTTGGTGGGCTTACTGCATTTGTTGGGGGAATAGTAAGTGGTATAAATGCCTTTAAAAGGTATAAGAAAATGAAAAATCAAGAGAAAGGATGGACTAATGGGGAATAAATATTTATTAAAACCAGCATTAAAAACTTTTAAGCAAGCATTTTATTTAGAGGATGAAAATGGTCATACTGTATATGAAGGTAAAATGACTAAATTTTCTTTATTTGGAGCATCACCATTTGAATTTATAAATCATATAACCAATAAAATTGAAGAACACAAGGTTGGAAAGACAGTTACGATTGAACAAGGAGGAAATGATTTAATAAGTTTCTTATCTAAAAGATCATATTTTAAATATGATGGTCAAAAGATTTGGGATTATTTACATGATAAAGGAATTAGAATTGATTCACACTTATCTGGGAATAAAATTGGTATGACTTATAATATTACTTTGGAAGGTAAAGAAATAGCTACTATTGCTACCTCATCACCAAAAGGTAAATCTATTTTTACAACGGATATGTATTATGATGTTACCTGTGATGAAAAGAATCTTGATTTAGTATTCTTGGTTGCCTTTTCCATTGCTAAAACAGAACAAACAACTTACAATTAAAAATAAAAAAGTACTAACGAAAGTTAGTATTTTTATTTAATAAGCAAATCAACTCGATAACCATAACCATCTTTATTATCAAACATGGTTCTTTTATCTTTATCTGTAAAACTTAATGAAGAAAAACATCCTGACCAAGAATCAATAACAAGTAAATCTTCTTCTTTTAATTCGCTAGCGGAATATATTTCTCGTTTATAACCTACGACAAGAACGAAGTGCCTTGATACTCTTGCTTTGGTGCCAGTTACTTGAAGAACGGGCGTTTGACCATTATTAATGGCATTATAAACCATTTCTAAGGCTTGTTTTTTAGTTTTATTACTCATTATTTTAAGGGAAGCTAGACCTCCATAATTATAGTGACAAGCATCATATTCGTTCATATTAGATAAAATACCATATTGTATATAAGCGGCATGATAACATGAAAAACTAAGACAAGCATTACCGCATTCAGCTGGATCTGCATTTTGAGAAATTTTTCCACAAGTAGCTTTTTCGAAAGTAGTTAATTCATTTTTGGTATTGGCAATAACATATTCAATTTTATTTCGCATATAGTATTTAATTTTATTATTACCAATTGTTGGATCCATTAGTTCTATTTTACATACACTGATAGAAGAATTATCCAGTTTATCTTTAACTTGAACTTTAATACTATTAGCATTTTCTTGATTAATACGATAATTAGGATTACTAATATAATTAGTTTCTTTTCCATCAATAATATAATTGTATCCACTTATTTCTTCATTGGATGTTTTATTGGTTTTGATATCAATATAATGTGAATATACTTGGGCAAGACAAGTAGCGGTAGGTGGGGTATTGTCAATATTTTTTACTTCAACGGTGTAATATTCAATAGAATTATTATTATCATAAAAAGTAAAAGTATAGGTACCATTTTCCTTAACTTTGTAATTAATATTTTTTTCTTTGGTTGTTTCATTATTGGGTAATATTGTTCGATTATAATTATCATCCGTTATTTCAATGATTATTTCATTATTGATTTGAGCATCTTCATATTTTAATTTGGCCTCATATTGAAAAGAGTAAACTTTAACTTGACGAGTAATTGATTTAGTTACACCATTAGAATTGGTAACTTGATAGGTTATCTCATACGTTCCAACTTTGTTAAAATCGACATGCCCATCGATTATTATTTTACTACTGATATCACCATCATTTTTATCTATAGCGATAGCACCTGGTTCTGTATATTTCTTGTTTTTCATATGATAAAACGTACTTTCTTTATTTAAAGTTAGTGAAAAACCTGTATCAATATCTTTATTTAGAATATTTACTTCTCTTGTTAGAGTTTTATGAAACATTCCTTTTTTTAAGGTGTAGGTTATGGTATTTTTTCCAATTTCAGTTAACTTTATCTCTCCATTTTTACTAACTAATTGACTACAATTTTGATTATCCATTTGACATATATAGTCAGTATCAATATACATATCTCCAATATTTATATTAATAATATTATCGCCATTTAATTTAAAAATAGCTTTTTGGATTAATTGATAATTATGATATTCAATGATACCAAATATTAATAATGGAATGATAATTAAAATACTTATTATGATAATTATTTTTTTTCTCATACAACACCTTTAGAACCTAAAATTATTATAGCAAAAAGATAGTAGTAATTCTACTATAATAATATAATAAAAGGATCATAAAAAAGAAGAATTGTCAAAT
This sequence comes from uncultured Clostridia bacterium, assembly GCA_946533175.1. GTDB lineage: Bacteria > Bacillota_I > Bacilli_A > RF39 > UBA660 > RUG12783. The sequence goes on along the minus strand of CAMNBS010000005.1, from coordinate 14,766 downwards.
TTACACATTCTTTTGTTAATATTCTTTTTTTGCGTTTTAAAATTATGTATAATAAACTTATAATGGTTTATGAAGGAGAAGAGTATGAAAAAAATATATCTGTTATTTATTCTTTTTTTAATTGTTATTAGTTTAGGATGTGAAAAAGAAAAAAGTGATGCGCATAAATTTAAAGAAGAATATGAAAGTTTAAATGAAAAGGAGAATGCTTCTGGGAAAAAATATCGTAATATAGCGATTAATGATGAAAATCCGTTTGTTTATAGTAATGCTAAAGAAATAGTTGATAAAATTAATAATAAAGAAACTTTTTATGTTTATTTTGGTGATACTATGTGTCCTTGGTGTCGAAGTGTAATTGAAAAAGCAATAGAAACTGTTAAGGATTATGATATTGATAAAATTTATTATGTTAAAATTTGGGATGATGAGCATAATGAAATATTACGTGATGTTTATAAATTAACTGAGGATGGAAAAGCAGTTAAAGACAAAGAAGGAGAAGCGAATTATAATAAATTATTAGAGTTATTGGGTAATGTCTTAAGTGAATATACTTTAACTGATTCTAATGGCAAAAAAATATCAACAAATGAAAAAAGAATATATGCCCCTAATTTTATTTATGTTAAAGAAGGTGAAGCTAAACTTCTTGTCTCTGGAATATCTTCTTTACAGAAAGATGCATATACTGAATTAACCAAAGAAATGCTAGATGATGAAAAACAACAATTTAAGAAATTGTTTGATGCAAGTATTACTTGTGTTGAGGAAGGATGCTAGAATTTGATAAAAATACTAAAAAACATAAAAAAAGCTTGACAAACATAAGTTTTTAGTGTAAATTATTTGAGTAAATTAATTAAGGAAAGAGATTTTTATCCACCTGATTGCATATTGTAATGGGTTAATGCCGATTGTAAAAGATAGTAGTCTTTTTAGTGATGGAATTAAGTGGGTAGAAGTATCCACTTTTTTAATTATATAATGGAGGTGTTTAATATCGCTAAAGGAAAAGGTGATTTGTTAATTAATAATCAAATCAAAGCGAGTAATGTTTTAGTCATAGGACCTAATGGAGAGCAAGTAGGAGTTAAGAGTTTATCTGATGCATTAACTTTATCAAGTTATGCCAATTTAGATTTAGTTCTTATGAATCCCAATAGTAATCCACCAGTTTGTAAAGTAATGGATTATAACAAATTCCGTTATGAGAGAAATAAAAAGGAAAAAGAAGCTTTAAAACGTCAAAAAGCCAATATGAGTGAAACAAAGGAGTTTAGACTTAGTAGTGTTATTGATGTTGGTGATTTTGAAACAAAAATTAATCAAGTTACCAAATATTTGAAAAAAGGTGATAAGATTAAGATTACTATTCGATTTAAAGGAAGACAAATGGCTCATACAGAATTAGGTGTTGAAGTAATGGAAAGATTTGCTGATCGTCTTAAAGATCTTGCAGATATTACCGATAAACCAAACTTAGATGGGCGTACTATGACAATGTTATTAACACCAAAAAAATAAGAGGAGGAAAATATGCCAAAGTTAAAAACACATAAGGGAACAAAAAAAGTTCTTAAAATAAGAAAAGGCGGAAGTATTAAAATAGGAAAACCAGGAAGCCGTCATAATACTGGTAAGAAAAATGCAAGTTTTAATCAAAATGCAAGAAAGGGATCTAACTTATCAAAGGCAGATCAAAATAGATTAAGAGATATTATTTAATCTATAGGAAGGAAAGGTTATGGCAAGAGTAAGAAATGGAGTAGTGACAAAGCGTCGTCACAAGAAAATTTTAAAAGAAGCTAGAGGATATTTTGGTAGCAAGCATCGTGAGTTTAAGAGTGCTAAAGAACAATTAATGCATGCTGGCCAATATGCATATCGTGATAGAAGACAAAAGAAAAGAGAAATGCGTAAAATATGGATTGTACGTATTAATGCCGCTTGTCGTGAAGAAGAAATTAGTTATTCAAGATTTATTGAAGGATTAAATAAAGCTGGTATTGAAGTAAATAGAAAGATGTTATCTGAAATCGCTATTAATGATAAAGAAGCATTTAAAGAATTAGTTGAAGTAGCTAAGACAGGTAAGGTAAAAGAAGTAAAACTTCCAACTAAAGAGAAAGAAGTTAAAGAAGTAAAAGAAGTTAAAACAACTAAGGAAACAAACAAAAAAGAAAAAGTTGATTTAACTAAATTAACAGTAGCAGAACTTCGTGAAATGGCTAAAAATGCTAAAATAGAAGGATCAGCTACTATGAAAAAAGCAGAACTTATTGATGCTTTAAATAAATAAGAAAAATATGCAAACTAATGAATTAATATTTCTAGTGCCAATTGGTGAAATATTAGAAATTAGTTGAAGAAAAACGAAAAGGAGAAAAGATTATGGCAGTAGTTTCAATGAACTATTTATTAGAAACCGGTGTGCATTTTGGACACCAAAAAAGAAGATGGAATCCAAAAATGGGAGAATATATTTTTGGATCTCGTGATGATATTTATATTATCGATTTACAAAAAACCGTTAAGAAATTAGAAGAAGCTTATGAAGCAATGACTAAAATCATCGAAGATGGTGGAAAAGTTATTTTTGTAGGTACTAAAAAACAAGCTCAAGAAGCATGTCGTGAATGTGCTGAGCGTACCAATATGTTTTATGTTACAGAACGTTGGTTAGGTGGAACACTTACAAACTTTAAGACTATTCGTTCTCGTGTAAAACGTTTAACTGAACTTGAAAAAATGAGTGAAGATGGAACATATGATTTATTACCAAAAAAAGAAGTAGCTCTTCTTAATAAAGAATATGAAAAGTTAAATAAGTACTTAATGGGAATTCGTGAAATGAATGAACTTCCAAAGGCAATGATTATTGTTGATCCATCTAAGGAATATAATGCTATTCGTGAAGCTCGTAAATTAAATATACCTGTATTTGGAATAGTTGATACTAATTGTGATCCTGATATGGTAGATTACGTTATTCCTGGAAATGATGATGCTGTACGTGCTGTTAAAGTTGTTCTTAATGCTTTAACTAATGCTATTGCAACAGTTAATGGTAATGAAATTATTGATGTTTTATCAGAAGATGATAAAGCAAATAAAGAAGAAGTTAAGTCTGAAGAAAAAAATGCTGCTCCTGAAGTAAAAGAAGTAAAAGAAAAAAAGGTTCAAAAAGAAGTAGTTAAAGAAGAAAAGAAAGAAGAACCTAAAACTAAAAAGGAATCTAAAAAAGAAGTTGATTTAACTACACTTAATTTAACTGAACTTAAGGAGCTTGCTAAAGATCGTGGTATTAAAGGATATTCAAAATTAAAAAAAGAAGAATTATTAAATGTATTGAAATAGGAGAATGAATTATGTTTAGTGCAAGTGATGTAAAAGCTTTAAGAGAAAAAACAGGAGCAGGAATGCTTGATTGTAAAAAAGCTCTTGAAGAATGTAATGGGGATTTGGATAAATCAGTTGATTGGTTAAGAGAAAAAGGAATTGCTAAAGCTGCTAAGAAGACTGATCGTATTGCTGCTGAAGGACTTGCTGATATCTTTATAAAGGGTAATAAGGCTGTTGTTTTAGAAGTAAACAGTGAAACTGATTTTGTAGCTAAAAATGATGAGTTTAAAAACTTTGTTAAATTAGTTGGCGAAACTATTTTAAACAGTAATGTTCAAACACTTGATGAAGCATTAAATCTTGAAGTAAATGGAGAAAGTCTTCAACAAGCTATTATTGCAATAACGGCTAAAATTGGTGAAAAAATCAGTTTAAGACGTTTTGTAGTTCTTGAAAAGAAAGATTCTGAAGTATTTGGATCATATCTTCATATGGGAGGAAGAATAGCATCACTTGTTATCATTGATGGTGATAATTCTTCATTAGCTCGTGAAGTTAGTATGCATGCTGCAGCAATGCGTCCATTATATCTTAATGAAAATTGTGTACCAAAAGATGTTTTAGAAAAAGAAAAAAATATTATGCGTGAAGAACTTCTTAATGAAGGTAAACCAGCTGATAAGATTGATAATATTTTAGTTGGTAAAGTACGTAAGTATTACGAAGAAGTATGTCTTGAAAATCAAATATACGTAAAAGCTGAAAATAAAGAAACAGTTGCTAAATTTTTAAGTAATAATAATAGTAAATTAGTAAATATGGTTCGTTTTGAAGTAGGCGAAGGAATGGAAAAACGTAATGATGATTTTGCTCAAGAAGTAATGAATCAAATTAATGGATAAAAGCTGAATAAGCTTTTTTCTTTTTACATAAAATTAAATGGTGATAAGATGTTACTTTCTGATTTACAACACAAGGATATTATTAATATTACTGATGGTAAAAAAATAGGCAATATTATTGATGCAAAGTTTAATATTATAAATGGTAATATAGAAAAATTAATTGTTGAACCATCTAAATCTCTTTTTTCTCTGAAGAATACAAGTTTAGAAATTGATTTTAACAAAATAAAAAAAATAGGTGAAGATGTCATTTTAATTGAATACTCTTTTTCTCATCATTAAATAATTACTTAAAATTTTAATTGATTTCAATAATTAATTATGATACAATATCTCCCCGGAGGTATTATTTTATGGAGACAAATAATATATTATTTCTTGAAAAAATGAGGGAGTTGGTGATGATCATTGGCAAATTTCTAAGTAAAGGAATTGTTGTTGATGATGAAGTTTTAAATTTTGGTTTATTAGATTATTTTTGCATAACAAGTATTATGCCTGAGGATGCATTCCTAATAGTAAAAAAACTCCTTTATCCTCAAACCAGAAAAGAGACAATATATCGATCAAAATTTTTATCTTTTTGCACTAAATATAGATATCCATTACCAGAAATAACTGATGAAAATATTATTTTAGATGAACAAAATGTATTTATTATTCATAACGAGCGTATTGTTCCAAATATTGATGATATTAGAGAAGTATTTCGCATTTTTGATGAAAATAGAATTCCTAAAACTGATAAAACAGTTTATATTGCACTATATCGCCAGGCGAAAAAGAAACCAATTTTACCACTTCTTGATTATTTATCAAAAGAACAAGATGCTGACAAAACAAAAAAATATACCCGATAAAGGTATATTTTTATTTTAAATATTTTATTTTATTTTCAATATAAAGTTTATATGCAGCTTTATATGTTTCAGGGTTAATTTTAGTTTTAATTTCTTTTAAAATTTCTGTTGGATCACCATTAATAAAATCTTTATAATATTTTTTAGCATAAGAAAGAAGAATAATTGCATCTGTTTTAGAAATAGTAATATTCTCTTTTTGACAATAATCTATAATATCATTTATGGTTATTTTTTTTAGATATTCTCCTATTAAATATGCATGCATTTTATCACCAATAAAATTTATGCAATAAAATAATTAAAATGATTAATAATAATAGTATGAATAAAAAAATTACTTTTTTAAACATTATTTTATATTTATTATTTTTTGTTATTCTTGTTCGCTTATTCTATTTACAGATAATTGAAAGAAACTATTATTTAGAGAAACTTTCAAATAAAACGAATCAAATAATTTATGAAGATACATCACTAAGAGGAAGAATATATGATCGTAATAAAAAAATATTAGTTGATAACCAATTAGTTATGACAATTATTTATCAAAAAGAAGACAACATAAGCATGAAAGATGAAATTAAGTTAGCTTATCAAATTAGTTCAAAAATTGATTTGAATTATCATAAGTTAACAACATCGTATTTAAAAGATTTCTTTTTATTAAATCATAATGATGATATTGAAAAAAGAGTAGGATTAGAAGATAAAAATAAGTTAAAAAAAAGAATGATTTCTAATAGTGAATATTATCAAATAAAAAAAAGTCTTGTAACCAAGGAAGATATAGATATTTATGATGATATTGATAAAAAGGCAATATATTTATATTATTTAATGAATAATGGATATAGTTATATGGAAAAAATAATTAAAGAGAATTGTACAATAGAAGAGTTTATGTATTTTGGCGAGAATAATCATAATTTACATGGTTTTGATACTAAGTATCAATATGGAAGAGTATATTTTTATAACAATACTTTAAAGACAATATTAGGTAATGTTGGATTTATTCCTAGTGAAAATAAGGATTACTATTTAAATAAAGGTTATTCTTTAAATGATAAAGTTGGATTATCCAATATTGAAATGGTTTATGAGGATATCTTAAAGAGTGAGAAAGCAATATATTTAATTCGAAATAATGAAAAGATATTAGTAAGAGAGGCTTTAAAAGGAAAAGATATTCAATTAACTATTGACATAAATTTACAAAAAGTTGTGGATGACATTTTGGAAGATGAAGTAAAAAGGGCCAAAGCTTCATATAATAGCAAATACTATAATCATAGTTATGTTTTAATAAGTGATACATATGGTGGAATATTAGCGATGAGTGGAAAAGAAATTGTTAAGGGGAAAATAGTTGATGTAGCGATTGGAAATATAACTGATACGGTTACTCCAGGTAGTGTTGTAAAAGCGGCTAGTATGCTAGTGGGATATGATACTGGTGCTATAAAAATAGGGGAAGTAATTAAAGATGAATGTATTAAGATTAAGGCAACACCTAAAAAATGTTCAGTATATACTATGGGATATATAAGCGATATTAATGCTTTAGCTTTTAGTAGCAATGTCTATCAATTTAAAACAGCTATTCGCGTTGGAAAAGGTCAATATCATTATAATGAAAGTTTAAAACTAGATTTAAAAGCATTTGACACTTATCGGGATTATTTTGCACGATTTGGTCTTGGTGTAACTACAGGAATTGATCTTCCTAATGAATCACGTGGATATAAAGGAAGCAATCGTAATGCTGGATTACTCCTTAATTTCGCTATTGGTCAGTATGATACATATACAAATATCCAATTAAATCAATATATTAGTACTATTGCTCGAGATGGTAATAGATATAAAATGCATCTTTTAGATAGTATTATGGAAAAAGGAAATATTATCAAAAAAATTGAACCAAATTTATTAAATACTATTGATATTTCAAATAAATATTTAAGACGAGTTCAAGAGGGCTTAAAAGCTGTAAATAGTTATGGTAGTGGAAAGAATTATTCATTAATTAAATCGGCTGGTAAAACAGGAACAAGTGAAAGTTTTGTTGATAGTGATAATGATGGTAAAATAGATCATGAGACAATTTCCGTAAACTATGTAATGTATGCCCCAATTAATAATCCTAAGGTGGCTATTAGTATTAATAGTCCTCATATTAGCTTGCCGTCTTCAAATTATAAATATCCTATTAATCAAAATGTTATAAAAAGAATTACTAAAGTAATAAATCAATATGTCTAATTGTTTTTTCTTATTTTATTTTTCTTGCCATACTAAAATTTATTTTATATAATGAAATAGAATAGGAAGGTGATAGTGTGGAAGATTTAATTCTTTATTTAAAAACTGAATTAGAGCATGAAAAATCCATTAAGAGTATATGTGAAAAATATGGAATTAATGAATTAGAATTGTTGGGGATTATTTATAAATTAAGAGAAGAAGGCTTTAATATTGATTATTTGCGAAAAAATGGTGTTAGTTATTTAATTCAAAATCATCATCCAGATTTTTCTCGTGAAATAACCTATACTTTTCAAGAGGATGTAACGAAAACAACTAGAATTGCTTTTATAGCAGATATTCGGGCTGGGAGTAAAAGTGAACAATTTAAAATTTTAAATGATATGTTTTTAAAATTTAAAGAGATGGGCATAACGAAAGTATTTATTTTAGGAAATCTTTTAGAAGGATTATATACTGGAAAAACCTTAAGAGAATATGGTAAAAGTTTATTAATGAATGATGCTATTGGACAAGCTGAACATTTTATTCATCATTTTCCTCATGTTGAAGGAATTGAAACTTATTTTATAACTGGAAAATTAGATCATACTTTTTATCGTGAATTAAATGTGGGAGAGTATATTGCCGGAGCGAGAAGTGATTTAACATATCTAGGTCCTAAAAGTTGTAATATTCGTTTTAACAATGTTTTATTTCATTTGGAACAATTAAAAAATGGGGATGCTTATACGATCGCTTATCCTGATCAAAAATATGCTAGAAGTTTATCAGATGGTGAAAAATATGATGCAATATTTTTAAGTGGAGGTTTAAATTTTCAATATTTTCCACAAATTCGTGATACGATGATTTTTTCTATTCCTAGTGTTGTTGATCGAACTCCCAAAATGATTAATGAAAATAAAAGTAATACTATAGGGACTTTTATGTTTGAAATAACGTATACTAAAGGAGGAAAATTACGAAGGATATTACCTTTAATTAGTACATATACACCAATTCATGATGATTATGTTGCTATTGAAAAATCACCTCTAGAAAGTGAAGACACCGAAGAAAAATTATTAAGTTTTAGTAAATTATATAATTTGATGCATAAAGAAGAATCTTTTGAAAGTTTAAAGAAACGTTTAGAAGTAACTGATAATGAATTATATGGAATTATTACAATATTACAACGTATGGGAAGAGAAATAACTATTTTTGAAGAGAATGGCGAGTTAATAGTTTGTAAAAAGGATATTAAAAAAAGTTCAAGAAAAGCTATAAAACCAAGGATGGAAGAGTTACATAAAAAGGTATTTGGAGTAGTATCTGATACTCATTATGGGAGTATTTATTCTCAACCATCCATGGTAAATACTTTTGTTTATGAATGTTATAATCGTGGTATAACTGATCTATTTCATGTTGGTGATATATGTGATGGTGATTATTCGAGAATTCGACCTGTTCATAATAGTGAAGTATTCTTATATGGCGCAACAGGTCAATTAGAATATGTTGCTAAAACTCTTCCAAGATATCCTGGAATGCATTGGTATGGTATAACTGGTAGTCATGATCAAACTCATTTCTTTAATTATGGAATGGTTTTTGGGGAAGAATTGGCACGTATTAGAGATGATTTTACTTATTTAGGACAGGATAGAGCTCGATTTCACTATGACAACTGTACTATTGAATTATTTCATCCAGGAGGAGGAACATCAAGAATATTGTCAACCAAACCACAGAATTATCAAGATCAAGCTCCTTATTCACGACGAGTTGATTTATCTTTATGGGGACATTATCATAAAAATTATTATATGCATTATGGTAATACTCATACTATATTACTTCCTTGTAATGTTGATCAGTCTAGTTATATGATGAAACAGCAACTACCAAATTTAATGGGAGATTATTTTGTAACTATTTATTATGATGATAATGGTTATATTCACTATATTATTCCAGAAGTAATGCTTTTTGATATTAAAGATGTTCGAAAAAGAGATTACGAAAATCCTAAAAAATATATTAAAAGTAAAATTATTACTGGAAAAACAAGATAACAGCTTCGGCTGTTTTTTTGATAAAAAAATGCCATAAATATTGTGTTAATTGTATATTTATGTTATCATATAGTAGTCTTAACTGGTCAGTTGGTGAAGTGGCTTAACACATAGCCCTCTCAAGGCTACATTCACGGGTTCGAACCCCGTACTGATCACCAAATTGAATAAGAAAATCACAAAGTTATTTGTGATTTTTTAAATATAGAGGAGGCTGGATAACTATGGAAAGAATATATGCTTGTATTGATTTGAAAAGTTTTTATGCTTCTTGTGAATGTGTTGAACGTGGATTAAATCCTATTACCACCAATTTAGTTGTCGCTGATTCATCAAGAACGGAAAAAACTATTTGCCTAGCAGTTAGTCCTTCTCTTAAAGAATATGGTCTTAGTGGTAGAGCTAGACTTTATGAAGTAATAAAAAAAGTTGAAGAAATAAATATTGAGCGAAAAAAGAAAATTTATCCAAATAATTTTATAAAAAAGAGTGTTAAGAATGACGAAATTAGACTAAATCCTTTTTTACAACTTGATTATCTTGTTGCTAAACCTAGAATGCGTTTGTATATGGAATATAGTGCTAAAATTTATAATATATATTTAAAATATTTAGAAGAAAAGGATATTTTTGTTTATTCTATTGATGAAGTATTTTGCGATATAACGGATTATTTAAAAATAAAAAAGACTTCACCACGTGAGTTTATTAGTACCATTATTCAAGATATTTATAGGGTAACAGGTATTACTGCAACAGGTGGAATTGGGACTAATTTATACTTAGCAAAAGTAGCTATGGATATTCTAGCTAAACATGCCAAACCAGATAATTATGGTGTTCGCATTTGTGAATTAGATGAAATAAGTTATCGAAAGAAGCTTTGGCTTCATCAACCTTTAAAAGATTTTTGGCGTATTGGAAGTGGTTATGCTAATCGATTAGAAAAAATGAATTTATATACAATGGGTGATATTGCTCAATATTCTATTACACATGAAAATGATTTATTTAATATTTTTGGTATTAATGCCGAAATATTAATTGATCATGCTTGGGGAAGGGAGTCATGCACCATTCAAGATATTAAGGCTTTTCATCCTCAAAATAACAGTATTTCTACTAATCAAGTTTTACATACGCCTTATCATTTTAAAGAGGGAAGAATAGTTACTTTAGAGATGATTGATAATTTAGCTTTATCATTAGTTGATAAAAATCTTGTAACAAATAAAGTTAGTTTAACGATTGTTTATGATATATCTAATATGGAAAAAACAACAAATATCTTTTCTTCTGTAAAAAAAACTACAAGTGATTGGTATGGTAGAATAATTCCTAAAGAAGATCATGGTAGCGAAACATTAAATACCTTTACCTCTTCATCTGAAAAATTAATGCAAGTCATTAATAAACTATATAATCGCATAACTAATCCTAGTTTATTAATTCGAAGAATAAATATTTCTTTGGAAAATGTTATTGATCAAAACGAACAGAAAAAGAAACCAATAAGAGAACAAATGACTTTGTTTTCTGATTCTTCTTGTGAAGATAAGCTTCAAGAATTAAATGAACAAAGTGAAAAAAAAGCTCAAAGAGCGATTTTAGATATTAAGAAAAAATATGGCAAAAATGCTATATTACGAGGGATTAATTTAGTAGAAGGAGCTACTGGTAAAGAAAGAAATGAAGAAATAGGAGGACATCATGAATAATTATGAAGATATAATAAATTATAACTATATAATGCAACATGCAAGAATGCCTATTAATAAACGAGCTAGTATTTTTTCACCATTTAGTGCTTTAACAGGTTATGAAGATATTCTAAAAGAAGTAAGAAGAGAAACTAAGTCTCAAATTAAACTTAGTGATGATGAAAAAGAATTATTAAATTATCAATTACCATTATTGATTAAAGATAAAAAAGAAATTATTGTTGTTTATTTTATAAAAGATAAATATAAAATAGGTGGAGAATACTTTACTCAAAAAGGAATAATTACTAAAATAGATAATGAAAAAAGATTGATTTTTTTAGAAAATAATAGAATTCCATTAGATGATATCATTGAAATAAAAGAGGCGTAATATCATCTTTTAAATATTCATATAAAATATTATAAATTAACGATGGATAATCTAAATAGGGAAAATGACCACTTTGGGCAATAGGAATAAGATATGAATTGTGAATTAATTTATTCATTTTAATCGCATCTTTGAAAGGGGTTTCTAAATCATTATATCCCCAAATAATTAAGGTTTCGGAAGAGATATTTTTAATATATTTAATTAAATTAGTGTTGACAATGTTAATAAAGGTTTTTTGCATAATTGGATTGATTTTTTGATAATCACTTGAACCAAAAATACATAATAGTTTATGTAAATATTTATCTTGATTATGAAAAAGAAATTTAAATTTCTTTAAAAATTTATAAAGATATTTCTTAAGTGTTTTTTTAAAAGAAAAATGTTTTATGCCAGCACTATCCATAAGGATAATTTTATGGAATTTTTGGCGATATAAAGTAGATAAAAGAATTATTAGTCTTCCACCAAAGGAATGGCCTAAAATAATTGGATTTTTAATATTCATTGTTTGAAAAAAGTCATGAAAAACTTTAGCATAATCATTAATTGTTAAATCTTTTTTTGGAAAAGAAGAATTTCCAAATCCTGGGTAATCAAAGATATAAATAGTAAAATATTGTTTAAAGTTATTAATAAAATAATTCCAAGTTAATCGGTTATCACCCCATCCAGGAAGAATAATCAAAACTTTATCCATATTACCATATTTTTCATAATAAAGATTAAATAAAGAATGTTTAAAATACATTATTATCACCTAATAATAGTTTATTCATTTGTAAAAAGAATGACAACTGCAAAAGAAAATTGTCAAAATACTAGCGAAGAAGGAAAAAATATGATATATTAAAGATGTCTGGAAAATATGAAAGTTAGAGTTTAAAACCGACTGAAAATATATTACGGGAGTCAGGAGCATTAATCTGTGTTGAATACTTAGTGTGAGTTCCTAAGGATCCTAATGATTAAGTATGGACACCCACCTCGTGGCGACGCGGGTTTTAGTGTATATGGCTTTCGATTTTCTGGATTTTTTTATTGAAAAAAATGGTGATAAAATGAAAAATGGAATAAATGGTATAATTAATTACTTAATGATAGGTTTATTTATTTGTGTATTATTATTAGGTATTTATTTGGGAATTAATAAATATTTAAAATATAAGGAGCAAGAAAGAATTAAAAATGCCATTGTTAAAATCGAGTTTATTGATCCTTTAGAAGTAAAGTTTAATAGTGATATACTATTATCAGATTTAATTAAAAGTATTAATGGAGATATTTTGAATGATTTTAATATAGATACTAGTGTTGTTGGTAAAAAAGAAATTAAATTTGAATATATCAATGAAGAGAATATCAAAGTTCCATATAAATTTTATGTTAATATAATTGATGATATCGCTCCTTCTGTATGGTTAGGAAATAATTATAAAATAGAAAAAGGTAGTAATAAAGACTTAATGGATTTAATTGTTTGTGCAGATAATTATGATGATCATCCAAAATGTGCTATTATTGGTGAATATGATATTAATGTAATAGGAAATTATCCACTTGTTTTTGAAGCTGTTGATTTTAGTGGAAATAAGACTGAAAAAAAATTTACTTTACAAGTAGTTAATAAAATTTCATCTTCTTCGTCAAAAAGCTCGTCTATTCCTTTTCGAAGTTTATATAATGAATATAAAAAAGATAATACAAAGATTGGTATTGATGTTTCTCGTTGGCAAGGGGATATTGATTTTCAAAAAGTAAAAGAAGAAAATGTAGAGTTTGTTTTCATTAAAGTTGGCGGTCAAAATGGTTTAGGAAAAGACTATTATATTGATTCGAAGTTTAAGCAAAATATTGAAGGATTTAAAAAAGTTGGTATTCCAGTAGGATTATATTTTTATTCATATGCTAATAGTGTAAAACAAGGAAGAGAAGATGCTTTATGGGTTATTGATCAAATAAAAGATTATGAAATAGATCTTCCTATTGCTTTTGATTGGGAAAATTGGTCTAGTTATAATCGCTTTAAAATGAGTTTTAATACTTTAACGAAAGCTTCTGAAGCTTTTATTGATACAATAGAAAAAGCTGGATATCAAGGAATGCTCTATAGTAGTAAAAACTATTTAGAAAATGCATGGCAAAGAAAAAAAAGTTCAGTATGGCTTGCTCATTATACAAGTAAAACTAACTATAATGGTGATTATGTATGCTGGCAAAGAACTAATTTAGCTAAAATAAATGGTATTACTGGAAATACTGTTGATTTTGATATATGTTATATAAAATAATGAATTGACAATTTAAATGTCAATTTTTTTTACAAGATTTAGGATAGTATGTCGAATTTGTTTTTTTATAATAATATATATTATAAACTCATTCTGGGTGATGAAATGGATGAGAAACTGAAAGAAATTATCCTTGATAATCGTAGTTTAATCTACAGTGTTATACATAAATTTAAAGGTAGTGATTATGATGATCTATTTCAAGCGGGATGTTTAGGCTTAATTAATGCTTATTATCATTATAATGAACAATTAAATGTTAAGTTTACAACGTATGCCTATTCATATATTGTTGGTGAAATTTACAAATATATAATGAATAATCGCAATATTCATATGAGTCCAGTGAATTTTAAATTAGTTCATTCAATTAATAAAGCTCAAGATTTTTTAACTAATCATCTTGGAAGAAATCCAACTGATGAAGAATTAGCAAAATTTTTAGAGATTGATCTATTAAAATTATATGAATTAAGAAGCATGCAGATAATAGAAAGTTTAGATTACGAGTATGAAGATAATAATTTGTATGATTTTATTATTCGAGAAGATTTATCTCATGATGATTTAATTGATTTAAAAAACGCAATAAATAGTTTGAGTAGAGAAGAAAAAGAGTTGATTAAAAGACGTTATTATGATAATATTACACAGCAGAAATTAGCTAGGATGTATCATACTAATCAAGTAAAAATATCTCGTGATGAAAAGAAAATATTATGTAAACTAAAAGCTAAAATGTACTAGCTTTTAGTTTATTTTTTTTAAAATATTTATTTCCTTTTTTCTTTTTTACCATAAAATAAAATGATTAATATGAAATTAGAAATTAATGATGAAAAAATAATTATTTATCTATATCGATATACCTTAGATTTAGATAATATAGAAAATCTAAATACACAAGTAAAAAATATTTTTATTAAATTAATAA
>CAMNBS010000004.1 GCA_946533175.1 uncultured Clostridia bacterium | reverse complement strand
TAATAATGGTCTCCAAAACCACTGTTGGGAGTTCGATTCTCTCATCTCCTGCCATATAGTATTAAAACTCGAATATATTTCGAGTTTTTTTATTATATTACAATAATAATGAGAGAAATAACTATAATTACTATTAATTCATATGGAAGAAACTTTTTATATTTCTTTTCAAGTTTTTTTATTTCATTCCTTCTTTGCATATTATAGAAGTTTTTTCCTATTAATACTTCACTTTTACTTATATAATCATCAACATTGTCAGTATATATACTTCGATTATTTTCATAATCATATTTTTCATAAACTTGTTCTGGAACAATAGAACTATATAAATTATCAAGTTTTCCAGACATTACAACACTACCAAATAAATAAGCTAATCCACAAGAAGCTAGTGCAAACAAAATATATGTTGTCTTATATACTTCTAAAACTACTGGAATAAAACATAGCATGATGGCTACAATAATTGCTGGTATAAATCCGAATCCAAAAATTATTTTGTTTTTTATTGCATTTCGTTTTTTAATTAATCTTGTATATCGTTCAGGTGCTTTTAATATTTTTTCCTTTATTAAATTATAGATATCATCAAGTTTATGATCATCACTTCGTAAATTTACTTGTATATCGATTTTTTTCTCATTAATATGCATATTAATTGCTTGAGAATAATAATCTGTACTTCTATTA
Source organism: uncultured Clostridia bacterium (assembly GCA_946533175.1). Taxonomy (GTDB): domain Bacteria; phylum Bacillota_I; class Bacilli_A; order RF39; family UBA660; genus RUG12783. Next base: position 27,491 of record CAMNBS010000004.1, on the reverse strand, counting down.
GGTTCAGGATTAATTACCGAATAACTTAACTTATAGTCAATGTCCATTGATTTTACTTCGTTAGCTCGATTGTAAAAAACACTTATAAAATTTTCATAATTATCAAAAGTGACACAGGTATTATCATGAAAATCAACGACTATTCTAAGTCTACTACCTTCATCTTTAAATGTATAGTGTTGATTAGAGTAATCCAACACTGCATTCGCCATTTTTTCTTTTTCAGATATTTGTTGATATTTTTTTAATGTTTCATTCATAGCTTGAAAAATTTCCATAAGAGCATTACAACTAATTATTTTGTTTTCAGCCTTTATTGTTTCATTATACATTTTTTCAACTCCTCTATATTTGTTTAGTGTCAAAAAAGATATTCTTAATTTGAACCTTTTTTATATTCACTAATTAATTTTTCAATTGATCGAGGTGTTCTAAGTAATTCTCTATCTATTCTGGTTGGTTGAAGAATAATTCCATAATCTTCTAATTTAGAAAATAATTCTATAAAAGCAAAAGAATCTAATAATTCACTTTCTATTAAATCAAAATCAGGATTATAAACATTTTTATCTTCACATATTTCATATAATAAATCATAAATATTTATCTTTGTATCAATCATAATTCACTCAACTTCTCTCTATCAATTTTTCCATTTTTAGTTACAGGAAATCTATCAACTATTTGAATATTTTTAGGAATCATATATTTAGGAAGAATATTTTCTATTTCGCATTTTAAGTCATTTAAATTAATAGATTCATTTTTAATGATAAAAGCTTTTAAAAAACGAATAATATTATGTTCATTTTTTTTAGGAATAACAATAACATCGATGACGCCTTTAATGCTCTTTATATTATTTTCTATGTCATTTAATTCAATACGATAACCTTTATATTTTATCTGATTATCCATTCTTCCTTTACAATATAATAAATTATCTTTAATAAATCCAATATCTCCTGTGTGATAGCAATTAATATTACCTTCACGATAATATCCACCCTTTATATTATCAAGATATCCTGAAAAAACACTCGGTCCTTTTAATACTATTTCATTATTTATAATTTCTATCTTTGTAGCCCATTTATCTACTTCACCTACTGGAAGTATTTCTTTATCCAACATATCCTTAGTTATCAAAATACTAGATACTGCCGATGTAGCTTCCGTTGGACCATATGCATTAATTATTTTTAAAGTAGGAAATCTTTTAAATAATTCTTTGGCAAGTTGAACTTCTAACATTTCACCACAAAAATAAATACATTTCAAATCACGATAATTCATATAATTAAAATCATTATTTATTAAACATAATTTCATAAATGTTGGTGTAATAATCATAGTATTAATCTTTTTCTTTACTAAAATTTCATATATTTCTAAATAATTATTATCTGTTTTATTGATTGTTTCTAAAGTGTGGCCATTATATAAACTATAATAAAAATCTGCTACAGATAAATCAAAACTAAAACTAGCTTGATTAAAAACAATATTATTTTTATACTCACAAAGAGGTTGAATATTACTAATCCAATGAATAAAATTCTTTAAATTATCATAAGAAATAGGTACTCCTTTAGGATTACCTGTACTTCCAGATGTAAAAATTATATAAGCAATATTGTTATTATTGTCTTTTACTTGTAATTCTTGATATCGATCTAATTCTTCTAAGGTACATATATCAATATTATTTATCATTATTTTTTCGTTAGCAATTAATAAGTCAGCTTTTGATAAAGATATTATTTTACTGATTCTTTTTTTGGGCATATATGTATCAATTGGAACATATGTTCTCCTAGCTAATAAACAGGCTATAATAGATATAACCATATTTACACTTTTATGTCCATAAACAATAATTGGACTACTTCCCTGTTTTTGTAATAATTTACTATATTTTAAAGCTTTAGCAAACAATTTACCATAAGTAATAGACTCGTTTTGATTATCAAAAAAAACTTTATCACTATTTTCTAAAATAACTATTTTCAGTTTTTCTAATAAATCAATCATTTCTAATTTCATCCTCTGGTATTAAACTATGATCATACATTACTTTAGAATGATTATCCAAAATTAATTCTTTTTTTATTTCTTTGTTAGTTTCTTTATCAATCGTTATTTTATATACTTGTGATATTCGATAATAATCATTATCTTCTTTTTTAAAATGATGATTTTCTTCAACTAATTTATAACGATAAGGATATTCTATTTCACTTCTTAATTCACCACACAAAACTGTGTCTTCTACCCAAACTAATATTTGAACATTATGATTGGTATTATTTCTAAAACGATAATCAACATTATTATAAAAAATTGATGTTCCTGTTCCAAAAGGGACTTTTCTTCGATCATCAGGAAATAAAGCATCACTATGATGATGTAATTCTACCACTTCTAATGGACTATTTAAAACAAGATAATGAATCATATTAGCCATTTGGCATAAACCTCCACCATAGCCTTTAGAAAAATTACCGTTAGAAATAGTCAATCCTTCTTTATAACCATTTTTACGAGTTGCATTTCCTAGAGTTTTCCAAAATGAAAAAACTTCTCCTGGTTGAATAATAATACCATTAATTTTATCACAAGCTAGACGAATATTAGTCATTTTATTCTCTTGTAATTGCATATCAACACCATTAAGTTTACGAAGCATTATTGAGGTATGACTTTTAATAATATATGGTAACTCTTCCTTGGATTTAGTTTTAGCAAATGGAATAAAACTTAATATATCCTTTAAATTTCTTTTCACTATTTCTTTTTTAGCAGATATTTTATAACAAGTGGGATTGATTTCACAAAATAATTTCCGTTTCATTTGATTACCTCTATCTAGTTTCATATTAACACAATTAAAAATAAATGTAAACATCATATTATTGTCATTTTTCTATTGCTATTATATAATAAAATCATGGAATACTTAATAAAAAAAATAAATAATACCAATTTAGAACAAATAATTAAAATTAAAATGTATAAAAGAAAAAAAATAAAAAAAATATTAAAAATAGATGATAAAAAAAGATGTTTACAAGGTGAATTACTTCTTATTCAGGGATTAAAAAAACATAACATTGATTATAACAGAATAAAAATCAAAAAAAATTCTTATGGTAAACCTTATATACAAAATAATCCTTTATATTATAGCATTAGTCATTCACACGACTACGTCGTTTGTGCCTTCTCTAAAAACAAAATAGGTATAGATATCGAAAAAATAAGAGATGTTGATATCCAAATAATGAATCAATTTGCTACTCCTAATGAAAAAAAGTATATATTAAAATCTAAAAAACAATTATTTAATAGATTTTTTACAATATATACTTTAAAAGAAGCTTATTTTAAAATGCTGGGTAAAAATTTAAATAATATGTTAAACATCGAATTTACTATTAATAAGAATTATATTTCTTGTAGTGATTTTAAAGTAAAAGTCTATATCATCAAGACCGTTAATAATTATATTATTTCTATCTGTGAGCAAGTTTAATTGCTTTTAGCATTACTACTTATATATAATAATGCCTTATTGGTGTTAAATCATCATTAAGTTCATAACAAATCGGTCTTCCTGTAGCTATTTCTAAACTAATAACTTCTTCATTAGATAATTTATCCAAATACTTCATCAAACCTCTTAAGGAATTTCCATGAGCAACTATAATAACTCTCTTTTTCATTAATAAATCTTTTTTTATATCACTTTCAAAATATTTTGTTACTCTTTCAACAGTATCTAATAAGTTTTCTGTTAAAGGTATTTCATCTTCTTGTAAATCTTTATATTTTAAATCATTTCCTGAATACCTTTCATCATCTTTTGTTAAAGCTGGTGGTCTTACATCCGCACTACGACGCCACAAGTGAACTTGCTCATCACCATATTTTTTTCTTGTTTCATCTTTATTTAATCCCTGTAAAGCACCATAATGTCTCTCATTTAAACGCCAATTATAATGAATAGGAATATCAATTTTCAATTCATTCAAAATATATTTTAAAGTATCATTGGCTCTTTTCAAAACCGATGTATATGCTACATCAAAAGTATATCCCTTCTCCTTTAATAATTTACCCGCTTCTTTAGCTTCCTTAATCCCATTTTCGGATAATTCTACATCAGTCCATCCGGTAAAACGATTTTCTAAATTCCAAACACTTTGACCATGTCTAACTAAAACTAATTTTATCACTTTTTTCTCCTCCTTTATATAAAAAACATGTTTTTTCATGTGAATTAATTAATCCTATAGCTTGTAAATAAGCATAAATTATTTTCGTTCCAACAAACTTCATGCCACGTCCTTCTAAATTTTGTGATATTAAATCTGATATACTATTTGACACTTTATCATTTTCATATAAAACCTTATCACAAAAACTTAATAAATAACTTCTAAATGAACCATATTCAAGTTGTATTTTTTTGAATATTTTGGCATTATTAATACTAGCTTTAATTTTTAGTTTATTACGAACTAAATTTTTATTTTGTAACAATTCATTTATCTTTTCTTCATGATATAAAATAATTTTATCAATATTAAAGTTATCATAAGCTTTTCGAAAATCATCCCGCTTATTCAAAATACACTCCCACGATAATCCAGCTTGAAAACTTTCTAAAATAAGCATCTCTAAAAGATGATTTTCACTTAAGTTTAAGTTTCCCCATTCCTCATCATGATACTTAATATATTTTATATTTAACGGATTACACCAACTACAGCGCATAAATCCTCCAATACTACTTTTTTATTATATCATAATCATCAATAATTATTGATTTTTTTTTCTTTAGGAGGTAAAATTATTACTATAGTGTGGGAGGATATATGGAAAATACGGATAATGAATTATTTATTGAAAAAGATAAATATCATTTTATCAAAATATTATTACCAATTTTATTAATTGGAGGGATAATATTTGGTGGATATTATTATTATCACAATTATTTAAATAATAGTAATCATATTATTAAGAATACAATAAAAAAAATTAATGAATCATTAATTGATGGACTTAATAATGAAAGTGATTTTAATTCTTTTAAAGTTAAAGGATTAGTAAAATTTGATATAGATTTAGGAAAAGAAAACAAAAAAATCGCTGAACTAGTTAATAATTTAAGTATTCAACTAGATAGTGAAATAAATGTTAAAAAAGAAATAGCAAGTATTGATTTTAATGCTAAATATCTAGATAAAAAACCTATTAGTATAAAAACATACACTGAAAATAATAAATATTATTTTTACCTAGATAATATCTATGATAAATATATTGAAATTAGTAATATGGATGAATTAAATAGCATTAAAGAATTAGAAAGTAAAACAAATATAAAAATAAATAATAATGATATTAAGATAATGATTAATAGTTTTTCTGAAGCCTTAACAAAAGCCCTTAATAACACTAAAATAGAGAGAAAAGAAGAAACTATAACTATTAATAATCAAAGCATCAAGGCTAATAACTACTATTTAAATCTTAAGAATCAAGAAATTAATGACTTTTTCTTGAATATATTAAATACATTAAAAGATGATAAAGATTATCGTAATGTCATAAAAAAAGTTGACGAAGATAACATTGATGAATTAATTAATAAATTAAAAACTAATATTATTACTGATAATTATAATTTTAATATTTATTTAACCAATAGTCTTTTTAAACCAGAATTATTAAGATTTCAATTTAAAGTTAGTGACTTAACCATACAAATAGATTTTATTGATAAAAACCAAATATCATTATTAATGTCAATAAATGATAAAAAAGATAGTTCAATAGAATTAGATATTACCCATAATGATGCATCTTATAATATTGATTATCATATAAAGTATAGTGTTCCTAGTGATAATCAAGAAACATTTAAAATAGATGGAACAATTAATATTGAAAAAACAAATAATATTCAAAATCGTGATATATCCAATAGTATTAAAATCGAAGATTTATCTATTGAAGATCGTAAAAAAATTCAAAATGCATTGAATACTAATGAAACATTGAATGCTATTTTGAAACAAGCTGAACCAATTTTGCAAGAAAATAAGCAAAATTAATAATATAAAACCTCTAGATTTTTTCTAGAGGTTTTATTAGACATATTTTTTAATAATTTTCTTTTTTTATTTCAAAATAACTTTGTGGATGATTACATACTGGACAAACTAAAGGAGCTTTTTTACCAACTACAATATGTCCACAATTACGACATTGCCAAATAACATCACCATCGCGAGAAAAGACAACTTCATCTTCAATATTTTGAAGTAATTTACGGTATCTTTCTTCATGCATTTTTTCAATTTGAGCTACTTGACGAAATTTAAGTGCTAAAGCTTTAAAGCCTTCTTCTTCAGCAGTTTTAGCCATTTCTTCATACATATCAGTCCATTCATAATTTTCTCCATCTGCCGCCATTTGAAGATTTTCTTTTGTATCGGATATTTCTCCACCATTTAATTCTTTATACCACATTTTAGCATGTTCTTTTTCTTGATTAGCTGTTTCTTCAAAAATTGCTGCTATTTGTTCATAACCATCTTTTTTAGCCTTACTAGCAAAATATGTATACTTATTTCTTGCTTCACTTTCACCGGCAAAAGCCTTTTTTAAATTCATTTCTGTTTTACTACCTTTTAATTCCATAATTTTCTCCTCCTAATTTTGTTTATAAAACACAAGAATATTATAACAAAAGTAAAAATAATATTCTACTATTATTAACACTTTTATTTTATAATATTATTTGGAGGTATTTATGAAAAATGTAAATGTTGTTTTAGGAGCCTTTTATGGTGATGAAGGAAAAGGAAAAATTATTGATTATTTATCACGCAATGCTAAATATGCTGTTAGATTTTCTGGTGGTAATAATGCTGGTCATTCAATTGAAGTTAATAATGTTAAATTTGCCTTTCATCTTTTACCAAGTGGTATTCTAAATAAAAATATAAAAGCAATATTAGGAAATGGGGTTGTCATAGATCCTAAAGTATTATTAGAAGAAATAGATAATTTAAAAGAACATGGTTATAAAGTCGATAATTTATATATTAGTGAAAAAGCCCATGTTATTTTACCATATCATATTATTTTAGATGAACTATTAGAAAGTATTCGTGGAAAAAATAAAATTGGTACAACAAAACGTGGTATAGGACCTGCGTATTGTGATAAATTTGAACGATGTGGTATTCGAATGGAAGATTTTATTTCAGATAGTTTTTATGATTTATTAAAAATAAATATAGCAAATAAAAATGTTTTCTTAAAAGCTTATGGCTATCCAGAATTAAAATTTGACGATGTATATAAAGAATATAGTTCTTATGCCAAGAAACTAAAAAAATATGTTTGTGATACAACAACAATGTTACATAAAGCAATTAAAAAGAATGAGAATATTTTATGTGAAGGAGCTCAAGCAACATTATTAGATATTGATTTTGGAAGTTATCCATTTGTAACTAGTAGTAACCCAACAATCGGTGGGGTATCAACAGGAACCGGTATTGGATCACGTTATATTAATGAAGTTATTGGAGTTATTAAAGCTTATTCTTCACGAGTTGGTGAAGGTCCATACGTTACGGAGCAAAAAAATGCTATTGGTGATATGATTCGTGAATTAGGTCATGAATATGGAACAACAACTAAAAGGCCACGTCGCTGTGGCTGGCTTGATATTGTAGCTTTAAATTATGCCATCATGATAAATGGAATGACTTCAATTGCGTTAAATCATTTGGACACAATCGGAAAACTTGATAAAATCAAATTATGCGTTGCTTATAAATATAATGGAAAGATAACTACTGACTTCAGTACCAATATGGATTTTTTAAATAATAGTGAAGCTGTTTACGAAGAATTTGAAGGTAATTTTGGAGATATTTCTAAATGTAAGACTTTTGATGAATTACCACTAAAAGCTCAAAAATATGTTCAAAGAATTGAAGAATTAACAAATACTCCTATCAAATTTATCGGAACAGGTGCTGGACGGGATGATATAATTGTGAGGGAGTAATGAAAGAATTATTGAACATATCCCCAATTGATGGTCGATATCATAATGAAACCAAAGACTTATCCCCCTACTTTTCAGAATACGCCCTAATGAAATATCGCACTATAATTGAAATTAAATGGTTAATCTATTTATTAGAAAACAAAATTATTGATGATAAAATAACTTCAAAAGAAAAAAAAGCTCTAGAAACAATAATAAATTCTTTTAATGAAAATGATGCAATTAAAATAAAAGAAATAGAAAAAACAACCAAACACGATGTTAAAGCCATAGAATATTTTTTACGCAATAAATTTAACGAAGTAAAATTATCTAGATTAAATTCTTTTATTCATATAACTTTAACTTCAGAAGATATTAATAATGTCAGTTATAATTTAATGATTCAAAATGCCTTAAAAGATATTTACTATCCAGTAATAAATAAATTTATAGAAAAATTAGATTTCTTGGCAATGAAATATAAAAATATAGCGATGTTATCACACACTCATGGACAACCAGCTACCCCAACAACAGTAGGAAAAGAAATAAAAGTCTTTTCTTATCGGTTAAAAAGCGTTTTGCAATATTTAAAAAATATTCATTTAAAAAGTAAATTCAGTGGTGCTGTTGGTAACTATAATTGTCATGTTATTGCTTTTCCTAATGTCGATTGGATTAATTTATCCAAGAATTTTATTGAAAGTCTTCAATTAGAGTATAATCCTTTATCAACACAAATTGAATCACATGATATTTTATGTTTATTATTAAGTCATTTAAAAATAATAAACAATATTATAAAAGATTTTAATAGTGATATGTGGCTATATATTAGTAGGAACTATTTTTATGAAAAAAAGAAAGATGGTGAAGTAGGATCAAGTGTTATGCCCCATAAAGTTAATCCTATTAACCATGAAAATTCAATGGCTAATATTGAAATAGCTAATTCTTTGATTGATGCCTTAGTTAATAATTTATCGATATCCCGCATGCAAAGAGATTTAACTGATTCTAGTAAATTACGAAATTTAGGAGTTATTTTTGCACATTCTCTAGTTAGTTTAAAACAAAGTATCATTGCTGTAGATAAAATAGTAGTAAATGAACAAGTGTTACAAGATGAATTAAAGAATAGTTATAACATTTTAACAGAAGCTGTCCAAACAATATTAAGAAAAAATAAAATTGAAAATGCTTATGAACTATTAAAAGAATTATCTCGAGGTAAAGATTTAACTAAAAAAGAATTACATAACTTCATTAACAAATTATCAATAAATGAAAAAGATCGAGAAATACTTCTATCACTTGAACCTAAAGACTATATTGGTTTATCCACTACTATTGTGGATAAAAATTAAAACATACCAACCTGGTATGTTTTTTATATAATTATACTAATTTTTTTACTTTACTTTTTTCTCTTGGAACAAGAATTATTGCTTTTGGATCACTAACAACTTGTCCAGTAAAAATAATTTTTTGAACTTCAGATGGTTCAATATCTTCAATATGAATACTTGTTAGAACTCTTTCCAATTCCTTTTCAATTCCTCGAACACCGATTTCTAATTTACAAGCTGATAAAGCTAAAGCTTCATAAAAATCATCCGTATACTCTACTTCAATTCCTTTGTCTTGTAATTTATATCTTGCAATTTCTAATTTACTAGAACTAGACTCTTTCATAATTTTAATTAATGTTTGAACATTATTTTTATTTAAATTAATTATAACAGATAATCGTGCCATAAATTGACGCATCATCCCAAATTCAACAAAGTCTTTATCAATGATTTCACCAGTTTTTTCTTCTTCAATTTCTCCGGGATTAGCGAAACCAATTCTTCGTTTTCCTCTTAATCTTTCATCACGAATTTTTTCAATTCCCTCAAAAGCTCCAGAGCAAATTACTGTTAGCCTTGATGTATCAAAAATAATTGGTTCTGGTTCTGTTCTTGTTCCAACATTAACGGGAATTTTAGCTCCTTCAATTATTTTTAATAAACCATTTAATACAGCACCACGACTAATATCACCACTTCGACCATTATTACCTGCTTTTTTATCAACTTCATCAATGACTAGTATACCTTTTTCAGCTGCTTCTAAGTCATCACCAGCGGCATGATATAATTCAACTAACATATCTGTTATATCTCCACCAACATATCCTGCTTCTGTATATTGAGTTGCATCGGCAGTAAATACAGGAATATTTAATAATCGCGCAATAGTATTAATAATAAAGGTTTTACCGCCACCACTTTCACCACGAATTAAAATATTTTGAATATATTGTTTTGGATCTTCCAAATTAATTTTATTAGCCATACGTCGATTTTCTAAGATAGTATATAATATTCTCTTTACATGTTCATCTTGACCAACTACTCTCTTTAATATTTCTAAATAAACATCTTTTAAAGAGAATTCTATTTCGCTTCTTTTTTTAGTTACAGCTGTTCTACTATATTCTTTTTCACGAGCATATAATGGAATTTTAGGAAGAAACTTTTTAATACATTCACTATCTATTCGAACATCACAAAATCCATGACTAGTTAACTCCCCAATTATTTTATCAATAACCAAGTTAAGTAATCCCATATCTGGACTTACTTCATTACACTTGTCAATTAACTCTTTAATTGATTGTTCATCAAACAATAATTTCATTCCAAATTGATTTAATAATTTTTCATAATAATAAATTCTTCCATTAACAGATAGTAAAGCTAAATATTTTTCTTCTTCATTTAAAGACTTTGTTGAAACTAAATAAGGACATCCTATTTCATTTTGAATATCATAAATACTACAATCTAATGAGAATAGCTTTTCTTTGTCATCCAATAATACAATAAAAGTTAATTTTCCAAACTCAATATCTATTTTTGAACATGAAACCGTTCCAGCTGAAATAATATAATTAATTATTTCGTATGGACTACCAAAAACACTTTTTAAAGAATCATAATTATCTCTTATTACAACAACTCCATCAACATTACCACTTTTTCCATAACCTCTTTTTATTAATTGTGACACAATATCACTTAATGTTTCTTCAATATTAGTACTAATATAAATATCGGCATAAGGAATACCAAGATGTTTTTCTAATAATTCTACAATACGATGTTTTCCACTACCAACAGGTCCAAAAAATAAAATATTTTGAATTTGTTCAATTTGCAATTCTGTTGGAAGATTACTAACTAAAATATCATGGTTTTGATAAATACGATTAACTAAACTTTCAATCGCTTGTCTTTGAAATAATACTTCTTGCATAGTAGATATAATAACATCTTCCTTAGAAGAAATTTTTCCTCTTTCAATCCTTACTCTTTTTAATTCAGGATATATTTTTCGATATATTTTAAAGACCTCATCATATATTACAGGATCATCAATCATTTCAATTTCTTTGCCATCAACTTTATACAAAGTATATAGCACATTTTCATTTATCTCTTGTCCTTCATCTGCACTAATATAAAATACATCTTCATCAGCTAAATCATCAAAAGATACAAAATCATCTTCTACTGAAAAATCATCTGTAATATCATATAATTGATAATAATCTTCTCCAAGATATGAAATTTTTCTAAATAATAAATACTTCATAAATCACCTACATGCTATATTGTATAATAAATAAATTGCATAAAATATATATTTGTCATAATTTTACTTTTCTTTAAAGAAAACAGCGGGCATAACAACACTACTCTCATATTTACTATTGATATTATCCATAATTGCTTGTAGGCTATCATCTTCCTTTTTCAAATTATTAAAAAGTGAAATTTGTTCATTATTGTTAGATGTTAAATCTCCTAATCGAATACCAATATTTCTTATTTTTTCTTCTTTATTTATTTCATCATATAAAGACAATACTTTATTATATATATCCATCGTATTATTAGTTGCATTAACCATTTTAGCTTGATGGGAATATGCTTTCATTGAACTTGTTTTAAATGTTATAGCGATATTTTGAGCATATAAATTTTTTTTTCTTGCACGAAGACCAATATAATTTGACATATCAAGAAGAATTTTTTTTAAAGTTTGAGCATCATTAGTATCTTCTTTTAATGTTCTAGAAATACTAATACATTTATTTGAATAATTATTTACTTCTACTAAAGAATTATCAATTCCATTACTAGCTTTAATTAAATCATCAGCTCTATTTTTAAAATATTTGGATAATTTTATTCTGTCATAACAAGCTAAATCACCAATCGTATAAATATTAATTTTATTTAATTCAACAGCTGTTTTTTTACCAACATACAATAAATCTGATACAGGAAGTGGCCACATTTTTTCTTTTATTTCTTCGTCAAATAATGTATGAATTTTATTTGGTTTTTCAAAATCACTAGCCATTTTAGCACATAGTTTATTATTAGCAATACCAATATTCACAGTAAAACCATATTTTTTATAAATATCATTTTTTATTTTATAAGCTAAAAGCATAATGTCATCATACAAATATTTAGTATTCGTTAAATCTAAAAAACATTCATCAATCGAAGCTTTCTCAATTTGCGGAGTATATTGAGCTAAATATTGATAAAAATTATTTGACATAGCAATATAATATTCATAATTAGGTGAATATACTTTTAAATTTGGGCATTTTTTTTTAGCACTGAAAACTGTCTCTGCAGATTTTATACCATATTTTTTAGCAACAGGACTTTTAGCAAGAACTATTCCATGACGAGATTCTTCATCACCGGCAATAACTGATGGTATTAAGCGAATATCTTCTTTTTCCCCATTGGCCAGTAAATTAACTGCAGTCCAAGACAAAAAGGCATTATTAACATCAACATGAAATATTATTCTTTTCATCACTACAACTTCTTTTCTAATCTCTTATATAATACTTGCATTACTCTTGGACTTTTTTTCTCAATTCCACTAGTAAAAATAAGAGAATGTAATCTTTTACTTATTATTATATCTCTTGCCGCACCATGAGAGATAGTAATCCACTCTTGTTTATTCATCATACAAGATATATTATAATAAAAACGATGATTGCTTAATTGTAAAATAACATGACGAGATAAATCATCAAGATAAACTATTCCATTTATTGACTTAGATTTACTATGAAATAAACTTTCACTATCCTCTACCACAGCACTTTCAAAATATTTAGCATGCTCAAAATCATTATTTGATAGTTGAATATTTTCCAAAGAAGTATAAAAAGTATCAACCATGCTTAATTCTCCCAAACTACTTTCTGGTTTAAGATGACTAATATTAAAAGGATTATAACCAAAAAATTCAATAATATATTGATCAACATGATCAATTATGTGTCCGTATTGCGTATATTCTGCGATAAACTTATCATGATCGATAGTTGGTCTAACAGAAGATACTTGATTAGTTATTTCATAAGATGGAATATATCCAATTATTTCAAAACCATCAAAATATATTTTATCATTAATAAGAGAATAAATGGAATTTGATCGAATATTAGCAAATTTCTTAAATCTATCCATCATTTCTATTCTACGATCAATATTATTACAATACAAATTATATTTATCAAAAATAAGAAATATAGGAACTGACTCTGAAACACTAGAAAGAAAATAATAATAATTATCAATTATTTTAGAATTTGTCCATTTCATTACCTCTAAAATATCACCAACAATAATTAAATGATGAGGATTAGTCATTTTTATCTTTTCAATCATGTCACTGCATTTTTTCTTATTTTGTAATAAATTACTCAAATTATCAATGATAATTACTAAAGAATCATGTCTTATTTTATCACTATCAATAACATACTGCGTAAAATCATTATTAACAATATTTTTTTTCATTTCCCCCTCCTTGTCAACTATTCTAACAAACCTTGACATAATTTGCAACTTAACAAAGTATTCTTTACAAAGATATCTTTTTTCTATATAATTATGTTATATTGTGGAGGATTTGATGAGTAAGAAAAAAAGTTTTAAAGATAGACGAGATGCTAAATGGATTAAAATGCCTGCAATGTTAAGACTAATGACCTACCTTAAAGATCGACAAGATGCTTATGTTTACATTAATCGTAAATTTGATGTTACAGATTTAGTTCAATATATGAAAGAAAAGAAAAAAGATAATAATGATTTAACTTTCTTTCATGCCTTTTCTATCGCTATTGCCAAAGTTATTTACAATAAACCTAAATTAAACAGATATATTATAAATCATAATTGTTATCAAAGAAATGATGTTATTTTAACCTTTACAGCTAAAGTAGATTATTCTGATGATGCTAAAGAAGTTATGTCTCTTATTAAAGTAGAAGAACAAGATAATATTTTTACTATAAGTAATAAAATAAAAGAAAAAGTTGAAAACTTTCGTAAAAAGAAATTACAGAATTCTTCGGATGATTCACTTGATTCTTTAGATAAATTACCAAGTTGGATTTTAAAGTTTTTTGTTGCTCCCATTTTTAAATGGATGGATCGTCATGATTTATTACCAAAAAGCCTTAATGACGATTTATTATACAATAGTACTGTAATTCTATCTAACTTAGGAAGTATTAAATGTGGTGCTATTCATCATAACATCACTAATTTTGGAACTAATAGCATCATTTTGACTATTGGAGATATTCATAAAGAACAAGTTGTTATGCCAAATGGTAAAGTTGAAATTCGCGATATAGTTGAATTTGGTATTAATTTAGATGAACGTATTGCGGATGGCGTTTATTTCTCTAAAGCTGTTAACTTACTTGATTATATTTTAAAACATCCTGAATCATTGGAGCGTGATGCAAATGAAACAATCGAAGAAAAAAGAGATTTTGAATACTAATTTAATTGAAAAATATTATCCTAATCTTCATGCGCATTTAGATTATCCTAAAGAAATGATTTATGAACATTTTCTTAACAATGCTATCCTTCATCCTAATTATATTGCCTATGAATACTTTGGACGTGAGGTAACATATCAAAGATTTGTTCAACAAATTGCCGAATGTGCTAAAGCCTTAAAAGGTCTTGGGGCAATGGAAAATGAAGTTATCACTATCTGTACCCCTAATATGCCAGAAGCTATAATAATGTTTTATGCCATTAATATGATTGGTGCGATTGCTAATATAATTCACCCATTATCCAGTGAAAATGAAATATTAGAATTTTTAAAAATATCCAATAGCACAAGGATTATTACTATCGATATCTCTGTCGAAAAAATAGTTCATATTTTACCTGAAACAAGACTTTCTGATATTATTGTATGTTCAGCATCTGACAATATGAAGTTTGATAAAAAATTCCTATATTGGCTAAGTAAAGGACGAAAAATGCATCTTCCTGCCTGTGATAATATTATTATGTGGAATGAGTTTATCGCCAAAGGATATGACTATCAGGATGAATATGTTGCTAAAAAAAATCCTCAAGATCCGGCAGTTATTTTGTATAGTGGTGGAACAAGTGGTAAACCAAAAGGAATATTGTTATCCAATTTAAACTTTAATGCTTTAGCCATGCAAGCAAATGAAATTGTTATGCCTAAACCCAAAGAAATTATTTTATGTATTATGCCAATATTTCATGGTTTTGGATTAGGAGTTTGTTTACATACTACTTTATCTGTAGGAATGAAATGTATTCTAATACCTAGTTTTAATCATAAAAAATTCAAGAATTTAATTAAAAAATATCATCCAAACTTTATTGTTGGAGTTCCAACTTTATTTGAAGGTCTTCTATCTAGTAAATTTAAAGAAGGAGAACTGGCCTGCATAACAAATATTATTTCAGGTGGAGATACCTTAAGTCCTGATTTAAAAAGAAGAATTGATGCTTTTTTAAAAAAATATGGTTCTAAAGCACAAGTTCGTGTTGGATATGGATTAACTGAAAGTACAGCAGCAACCTGCCTTACAACAACAACTGAATTACGTGAACATTGTATTGGAATACCATTTCCAGATATGGAATGCAAAATTGTTAAAATAGGCACTCACGAAGAAGTTAAACCAAATGTTGATGGAGAAATATGTTTCTCTGGTCCAACTGTTATGCTTGGTTATGTTAATGAAACTAAAGAAACTATGCAAACCTTAAGACGACATAAAGACAAAAAATTATGGCTACATACTGGAGATATAGGTTATAAAGATGAAGAAGGAATGGTTTTCTTTCAACAAAGACTTAAAAGAATGATTATTTCTAGTGGGTATAATATCTATCCAAGTTATATTGAAAGTGTTCTTGATAAACATCCTGCGGTAAACTTTTCCACCGTTATTGGCATACCTCATCCATATAAAGTAGAAGTGGCCAAGGCCTTTATCGTCTTAAACGATGGATATAAACCTAATAATGAAACATTAGATAGTATCAAAGAATACTGCGCTAAAAATATAGCAAAATATTCTCTTCCTTATGAATATGAATTTAGAGAAAGTATTCCTAAAACTAAGATTGGGAAAATTGCTTTTTCAGAATTAGAAATGGAAGAAAAAAAGAAAAAGCTAGATAACTAGCGATTTAATAAATAATACATTAGATTTAAATAAGTTGCAAACAGACACCATATCAAATATGGTATTTGTAATAATGCAGCTTTTTTTTCAACTTTATAAAAGCATAATATCATAAAACTAACAACAATGTCTAAAAGAATAATCCAAATCAATGAAAATAAGCGAAGATTTAATCCAAAAAACAAAGGACTCCATAAAAAATTAACAAATAAGTTAATCAAATATATTTTAAGACAACAATCACTATGATAATCATTACTTTGATATATTAAATAACTACTATAGCCCATTAAAGTATAAAGAATAGTCCACACAATTGGAAAAATAAATCCTGGTGGAGCAAGAAATGGCTTTTTAAGCATAGAAAATGAACTCATTCCTTTAATTGATAAAAGACTAGAAATAAGTCCCACTACAAGAGGAATTATAATACTAACAACTAATTCTTTATTAATTTTTCTTTCCACATAATCACCAATAAACTATATGAAAAAAATAAATAAACTAGAACTATTTTTAAAAATAAAAACAATTATTTTGAACATTAAAATTTAATATACAGTCATAGGCATTAACATATAATAATTGATCATATTTCATAACATATTCTAATAATCCATCAAAGCCTGAATATTCATGATTAAAAAGCTCTTGATATTGATTATCCATTAAATTAGATACATTATCAACTAATTTAGCATATCTAAATCCGAAATGATCATTAAGAAATTTGAAAGATGTTGGTCTATCCATAAATAATATTTGTCTTATAGTTTCTAATTTAAAATATGGCGTTATTTTAGTAGCAATCTTTTCTTCTTTAGCATATAAAGATGCTCCTTTAAGAGAATACTTTATATTTAAAAAATGAATCTCTTGATTAATGAAACCCTTAAATAAATTAGAAGAATTTTTTATTACTAGAAAAAAAATAAAATACATTAAAATATCACTATAAAGGTTTATAACATCATAACCATTTTCACACATATATTTTAAATAAGAAGATAAATTATTATTATCTAAGAATGATTTATGAATATTATAATTAGGCATATTTTTAAAATATTTTATTAATTCTTCATTAACATTAGAAAGATAAATTTGTTCATCAAAAACATCACCAAAAGGCATTGTTAAATTATCAAAAACAAAGACATTATCATAATTAATATTCTTTAATAAAGATAATTGATCATTTGTCAAATAATTACTGTACTCATTAATAAAAATTACCACATATTTTTTTAATAATTCAACTAATTTATTCTTCATTTTAGCCTCTAACATAATCAATATAACATATTAACCAATAAAAAAAAAGAAGTATGACACTTCTTAACAATTTTTATTAAATTAACCTTTTATATTCATTATTTAATTATTTTACAATTTATATTGATAGTAAAAAGCTATTTATTTTTATTCTAAAACAAAAATTTCGTCATACTTTCTTGAAATCTTTGTAAAATCAATTAAATATCTAGTTATTATTATCAAGATGAACATCCAATTGATTATATGGAATAGATATTTTTTTCTGATCAAATTCATGCTTAATTTGTTCTAATAAATCAAACTTAACATTAAACAAATCAACACTATTTACCCATACTCGAATAGTAAAAAGCATACTACTATCTTTATATTCAGTCAATCTAACAAAAATATCTTTATCTTTTATAATTCTATTTTCTTTTTTTATAATTTCTAATAAAGTTGTTTTAACAAGCTTAATATCATTATTATATGAAACATCTAAATTAATATCTAAACGTCTAATATCATTATTCGAATAGTTTATTGTTGCCGAATTAGCTAGATTACCGTTAGGAATAGATATCATTTTATTATCTGGAGTTATAAGTGTTGTATAAAATATTGAGATACTCTTTACTGTACCAGAATCAACATGTGTATCAATATAATCGCCTACTTTAAAAGGCTTGAATGCTAATATAATTAAGCCACCAGCAATATTAGATAAACCACCTTGTAGGGCAAGACCAATAGCAACTCCCGCACTACCCAAAAGAGTAATAATAGATGTTGAAGGAATTCCAATAACAGCAGCAATAGTAATAAATAATAAAACATTTAAAATAACTTTAATAAAACTAATTAAAAAACTTGATACGCTCTTATCTAATTTATTAAAACCACGTGATTTTTTTATTAATTTAACCAATATTTTAATTAATTTACTACCAATAAATAATATTACTATAACATAGATTAGCTTTAATCCAGCATCAATCCATAAATCATTTAATTTACTTAATAATTTTTCCATCTTTTCTCCTTATTTTATTATTTTATTAATTTCATCTTTTAATTCAAATATTTTATTTAAAGCATTCATTGGGGTCATATTAATAGGATCAAGTTTTTTTATTTCATCAATAATTTTTTCATATTCTAAATTTACCGAATTTGTTTTTTCTTCACTAAAGTCAAAAGAGGTTTGTAGAACATTATTTTTCTTGTTTACTTGATTATTTTCATAATAAGAAAGAATTTCATTTGCTCTAGTTATTACTTCATCAGGAAGTTTAGCTAATGAAGCAACATTAATACCATAACTTTTATCAATTGCTCCATCTCTTACTTTATGCAAGAAAGTAATACTACCATTCTCTTCTTGAGCTGATACATGAATATTTTTTATCTTTTTTAAATTTTTAGACATCGATGTTAATTCATGGTAATGGGTAGAAAACATAGTTTTAGCATGAATATGATTATGAATATATTCTAAAATAGCTTGAGCCAAACTCATTCCATCATAAGTAGCAGTACCACGACCTAATTCATCAAAAAGAATTAAACTATTAGATGTTGCCTTAGATATAGCATTATTAGCTTCTTTCATTTCCACCATAAAAGTACTTTCACCACCTACTAAATCGTCACTGGCACCAATTCTAGTAAAAATCTGATCAAAAATAGGAATTAAACACTTACTACAAGGAACAAAAGACCCTGTTTGAGCCATAATCGCAATAATAGCAAGTTGTCGCATATAAGTACTTTTACCAGCCATATTAGGTCCTGTTATCAGTAAAATATCTGTATTTTTATCCATTTTAATATCATTAGGAACATAATCACCACTACTAACTTTTTCTACAACAGGATGACGTGAATCAGTAATATCAATTATTCGATTATCGCATAATACAGGTCGAACATATCCATTAGCTTCAGCTACATTAGCAAAAGAAAGTAACATATCAAGTTCACTAATAATAACACTTGTTTCTTGTAAAGCACTTATATATTTTTTAGTTATTTCACGTATTTCCATAAATAAATTGTATTCTAAATTAACAATTTTTTCTTCAGCTCCTAAAATGATTTGCTCTTTTTCTTTAAGCTCTTCTGTAATATAACGTTCACCAGTTGTTAATGTCTGTTTTCGAATATATCCCCATTCGTCCTTAACTTGAGAAAGATTACCTTTACTTATTTCTATATAGTAACCAAAAACCTTATTATAACCAATTTTCAGATTTTTAATTCCCGTTCTTATTTTTTCTTCTTTTTCAATATTAAGAATAAAATCTTTACTATTTTTACGAACACTACGTAATTCGTCTAATTCATTATTATATCCCTCTTTAATTAAATTGCCATCATGTAAAGTAATTGGGGCATCTGGATTAATACTTTTCTGTAACAATTCACGTAATTCATCAAAAGTAGTAATATCTCGATCATAATGAATACTATTTAAAATATTTTTTATATCTGGCAAAACACTTAAACTTCGAAGTAGCCATAACATATCTCTAGCATTAATATTACCAAAACTAATTCTTCCACAAAGTCTTTCTAAATCATACACTTCATTTAATAATTTAGTTAATTCTTCACGATAAATAAACTCTACTAGAAACTTTGAAACTAGATCATATCGACGTTCTATTTCTTTTTTATTTCTTAAAGGACTTTCAATATTTCTTTTTAAATATCGACTTCCCATAGCAGTTTTCGTTTTATCTAAAAGCCACAATAAAGAATAAATTCTAGAATTATCTCGAATGGTTTCTGTTAATTCCAAATTCCTTTTGGTATGAATATCAAACTGTAAGTATTCATCTTCCTTATAACAATTTACTTTTTTTAAATGAGTTAATGTTACTTTTTTGGTTGACATAACATAAGCTAGCAAATGTTTAACACCAGTAATAATTCTCATATCAGATATATCTTGATAAACATAATCATAACTATTATTATCAAATAAATCATTTGTTATTGTAACTACTAAATGATAAACACTTTTTAATTGATAAATTATTTCTCGATCAACTAAATCATTACATATTAATTCTTTAACACCACAATTAATAATTTCTTTAACTAATTCATCATTATTTTGAACAATCAAAGAGTTAATTTCTCCGGTTGATATATCAGCATAAGTAAAAACCGAATAATAATCCAAAAAATAAATACTGCCTAAATAATTATTACTTTTTTCATCTAACATATTGTCAAGAATTGTTCCCTTGGTAATAACTTGAACAACATCGCGGTCAACTATTCCTTTAGCTTCTTTAGGGTCTTCTAACTGTTCACATATGGCGACTTTATATCCTTTATCAATTAATTTTTCCATATATGATACATAAGCATGATAAGGAACACCACACATTGGAACTCGTTCATCAAGTCCTGCATTTCGCCCAGTTAAAGCTAGTTCCAATTCATGAGAAGCTATTTCAGCATCTTCAAAAAACATTTCATAAAAATCGCCTAATCGATAAAAGATAATAGTATCCGGATATTTATCTTTAATTTCCAAATAATGAGCCATCATCGGTGATACCTTTTTTCTATCTACTTCATTTCTCTGCATTTATTCACCTTCTCAATAATTCATATTATATCATTTATTTAATTAATTAGGGTAAATTTATTGATAATTAGACATAGATTTTAAAAAAAAAGCATCTATTTAGCATAGACACTTACTTTTGTTCTTTCTTTTCCAAGTCTTTCAAATTTAACAACACCATCTGTCTTAGCGAACAAAGTATCATCACTACCACGACCTACATTAGTACCAGGATGAACTTTAGTTCCTCTTTGACGATATAAAATACTTCCGGCTGTTACTGTTTCTCCATCACTTGCTTTTGAACCTAATCTACGACCAGCGGAATCACGTCCATTAGTTGAAGATCCTTGTCCTTTTTTATGGGCAAATAACTGAATATTTAATTCTAACTTCATCATACTTTAAATCTCCTTTACTTTAATATTTTTAGGATAATCTTTACTTAATTCTTTTAATAAATCCATCATATTATTAATAAGTTTAAGTGTAATTTCATCACTTTTCTTTATTTCAATCAGCATTATATCATTATCATATTCATAATATATTGCATCATTATCAATAGAAATAATACCATTTATTGTTGTTGTTACAATACTTGACACGGCACTACATACAATATCTTTACCAATATTATCGTATTCACTATGACCTTTTATTTCTATTTTATTTTTTTCTTTTAATACTTTAATCATAATTAACCAATTTTATTAATCTTAACTTCAGTATATGGTTGTCTATGACCTTGTTTTTTTCTTGTTGAAGTTGTATTAGGCTTATAAGTAAAGATTTTAATTTTCTTTCCCTTACCATGTTTTACTACTTCTCCAGTTACTTTAACACCCTTAATAGTAGGATTACCAACTTGTGTTCCTAACATTAAAACTTCATCAAAAGTAACTTTTTTACCAGGTTCAACATCTAGCTTTTCAACAAAAATTGTACTACCTTCTTCAACATAATATTGTTTTCCACCTGTTTTAATTACAGCTTTCATATATTTCCTCCTTTATAAATTCACTCGCTCTTAAGGTACTAAAATAGTTTATAACCTTTTCAATGCGGTTTGAATACGAGGTTCAAACATTAAAGATATTACCATAAATAGCTTTTAAAGTCAAATAAAATATACTATTTTCGTATGTTTTCTCCTAAAATTTCATTAATTACATAAGAAGTAAGCAATAATCCTGCCATACTAGGTACATAAGAAATCGTCCCAATCTTTCCATTAGTTGATGTTCTTTTCTCTAATGAAAACAAAACTTTTGTATTTAATAATTCATTTTGATTTCTAAAAATGCTTCTTAATTTTCGAGCTAGCGGATCATATGAAGTATTTTTTAATTTGTCAATTTTAAATAATTCAGGATGTAATTTATTCCCTGTTCCCATACATGAAATTAGTGGTATTCTTCGTTTATAAGCTTCTTCAATAACAATCGCTTTACTTTTTAAACTATCACAGCAATCGATAATATAGTCTACTTTCTGCTGAAAAAGAAGATTTTTATTTTCTTCTCCATAAAAAACATCTAAAATATCAACCATACAATTTGGATTAATATCCAAAATTCTTTCTTTAAAACAATCCGTTTTTTTTCGACCAATATTTGATTGTAAAGCAATAATTTGACGATTTAAATTAGTTATATCAATAGTATCATAATCAACAATAATTAAGTGACCAATACCACTTCTTGCTAATGATTCTACAACATATCCACCAACACCACCTAAGCCTAAAACTAAAATAGTTTTATTTTGTAAATCTTTTATTTTTTCACCAATCAACAATATTTCTCTTTCAAACATATAAACTCCTATATTTTTTTTGATAATGTCTTGATTTTTCCCGTAACTTCACTAAAAGAAGAGCCAGAATAAATTAATAAATTACGTGTATTAAGTGACAAACTAATTCCATTTATTAATTGAAGATAACCATCTAATATTATACGGTAATAATAACTATTTGTTTTAAATCGGATAAATTGTGGTTCAAAATCAATTAATTTAACTTGATTCTCATAAAAAACAAAATTTCCTTGATGAATATCTAAATAACTAACATTATTTGCATACATTTCTTCTAATAATAGCAATATGTCTAAATATAAACTTAACAAATTACGTAGGTTATTTTCATCATGATAATAATAATCCATAATATCATGGACAGGAAATCGTAATAATTCTCTAATTGATATACTATTCATATAATATGGAACAATAGTTCCCCAAATTTCTTCATTTTCCAAATAATAACCTACTGGTAAATCAATATTAGAAAGATGATTTTGAATTTTTAAAAATCCTTCTAACATTTTTTTTATTTTTAATCCTTGAAAAAGTGAATGTTCACAAAGCTTTTTTATTATGTAATCACTAGTATCCCCCTCAATAGAATAGAAACTATTTCTAAGGACACGATAAAATGATCTTTTTTCTAAAATTAATTGTCTTTTTTCAATATCTTTTTCATCAAGATATCCTATCCCCTTTTTATCATATTTCAATGTACTAGGTATTTGCATAAAATCACTCACAATCTAATGTATTATATCACTAATAAAAAAAGAAAGAAAGAGTTCATTAAACTCTTTCCACATCAAGATAAACATCAATTCCATTAAGATTAAACAAAGTACCATTTCTTTTTTCATTAATTAAATTAACACATAGAGTTTCACCCTTAATATAATCAAGATACTTAGAAAGACGTTCTTCCAAATTTGTTTCACTTTCATAATAAATATTAATACGATCAACAATATTAAAATCCTTTGTTTTACGTAAGTTCTGAACTTTACTAATTAATTCACGAACAATACCTTCATCAATCAAATCATCAGTCAAGTTCGTATTTAAAATAACAAAATTATTATTAGCATAAGCAGCATCAAAACCGGGTTTAGCATTAATTCTAATGTCAACCATTTCATTATTAATTGACACATTTAGACCATTTATTTCCATGTTTATTGAAGAATTATTTTGTAAAGAAGATATTTCACTTTCGCTTAAATTCATTAATTTTGATTGAAATTCTTTAATATTAGCCCCAAATAATTTTCCACAAACTTTAAAATTAGGTTTTACTTCAAATGTCATATAAGTTGACAAGTTATCTGTAAACAAAACATCATGAACATTTAATTCTTCTTTAATTAAAGACACTAAATTGCCAATTACTTTTTTATTTTTACCATCCAAAACAACTTCAGAAAGAGGTTGACGAATTTTTATTTTAACATCTTCTCTAGCACCACGTCCTAAGGAGATTAAATCACGAACTAAATCCATCTTTGTTTCAATTTTTTCATTAATCATTTTTTTATTAGCAACAGGATAATCAGTTAAATGAACCGATTTATCATTGGTTAAACCGCGATATATCTCTTCACTTAAGAATGGACATACTGGTGCCATAAGTTTTGATAAACCAACTAATACTTCGTGAGTTGTTAAATAAACACTCTTTTTGGATTCATCCATCTTACTACCCCAGAATCGATCACGATTACGACGAATATACCAGTTTGATAAATCATCACAAACAAAACTAGATAAATAGTGAACTACTTTATTAAGATCGTATTCTAAGAAGGCATTATTAACATTTAGAATTAATTTATTATATTTAGATAATAACCACTGATCTATTTCTTCTCTTTCATTATATTCTACATGATAATTTTGAGTAACATCTTCAATACTTACTCCATCAATATTAGCATACATGGTAAAGAAAGAATAAGTATTACGAAGAGGATTAAAGAACTTAGAATATACTTCCTTTAAACCTTCTATATCAAACTTTAAAGGTGTCCAAACAGGACTAACATATGGCAAATAAAATCTTACAGTATCTGCACCATATTCTTTTATCGTTGTAAATGGTTCTACGATATTTCCACGAGATTTACTCATTTTTTTACCTTCAGCATCTAATAATAAATCATTAACTAATACATTTTTAAATGGAGCTTTACCTGTTAAGAAAGTAGAAATTACTAATAATGTATAAAACCACCCTCTTGTTTGATCAATACCTTCCGCAATAAAATCAGCTGGAAATTGATCTTTAAAAATATCCTTGTTTTCAAATGGATAATGATATTGGGCAAAAGGCATTGAACCAGAATCAAACCAACAATCAAGAACATCTGGAATTCTTGTCATTTCCCTACCACAAGATGGACAAGTTAAATGAATATTATCAATATATGGTTTATGAAGATCAAGGTCATCACCGATTTTTTCGATTGCTCGACTTTTTAATTCTTCAATACTTCCTAACATTTCCGCATGTCCACAAGAACACTTGAAATATGGAATTGGACTACCCCAATATCTA
This sequence comes from uncultured Clostridia bacterium, assembly GCA_946533175.1. GTDB lineage: Bacteria > Bacillota_I > Bacilli_A > RF39 > UBA660 > RUG12783. The sequence continues at coordinate 1,627 of CAMNBS010000004.1, read as the reverse complement.
CTTCTCGAAACATTCCAATCTTTGGCATTTGAAAGCCAATTAGCAAAACGTTTTTCGCCTACATAAGCTGGATACCAATTAACTTTAGCATTAGCTTCAACTAATTTATCTTTAAAAGCTGAAACTTTAATGTAATAACTTGGCATAGAATAATAAATAAGTGGTGTATGACATCTCCAACAATGTGGATAATCATGTTTAATACGTTGTTTTTTGAATAACTTACCATTTTCTTTTAAGTATTTAATAATTTCTAAATTAGCATCAAAAACAAACATTCCTTGCCAAGGACCTTCAGTATAGCAACCATCTTTACCAACAGGATTAATACCATTAATGCCATATTTTTCACAAACAGCGGCATCATCAGCCCCAAAAGATGGAGCAATATGAACTATTCCCGTACCATCTTCCATAGTTACATAATTATCAACAGTAACAAAGAAAGCTTTTCCATCTGCTTGTACCTCAGGAATTAACTGCTCATATTCCATATACTCTAGTTCTTTTCCACGCATGGTATCAAGAATTTCCACTTCATCGCCTAAAACTTTATTTACTAAATCTTTCCCCATATAGAAAATGGTGTCGCGTGATTTGACTTTAGCATAAACACTATCAGGATTAACACAAAGCGCAACATTGGCCAAAAGAGTCCAAGGAGTCGTTGTCCAAGCTAAAAAATATTCATCTTTATCTTTTACTTTAAAAGGAACAAATACCGTATCAGTATCATCTAACTGATAATCTTGAGCAACTTCATGCGAAGCAAGACCAGTACCACAATGTGGACAATATGGAACAACTCTGGTTCCTTCATAAAAATATCCTTCTTCAAAAAATTTCTTTAATATCCACCACTCGGTTTCAATATATTCATTTTTAAAAGTTAAATATGGATGATCAGTATCAATAAATTGTCCCATTTTACTAGTTAAATCTGTAAAAGCAGCTTCATTTTCACGAACACTTTTACGACAAGCCTCATTAAACTTATCAACACCCATCGCTTCAATATCTTTTTTACTAGAAATTCCAAGAAGTTTCTCAACATGATTTTCTACTGGTAATCCATGGGTATCCCATCCAACTTTACGAACAACTCTTTCACCTTTCATGGCATGATACTTACAAATAGCATCTTTCAAGTTTTTAGCTACCATATGATGAAGTCCTGGAAATCCATTAGCAAAAGCTGGTCCATCATAAAAAACAAAATTTTTACCATCTTTTCTTAATTCTATCTGGTCATTGTTTATCTTATTAATACCACCCCAACTATTAAGTATTTCTTCTTCCACCATCGATACTTTTTCTTTACTTAATTCTTTAAATTTCATATATCCTCCTCAAATAAAAAAATCTATAACTTAAGGACACAATCAGCGTGGTACCACCTTAATTTATAGATTCACTATACACTCATTAACTATAACGCATTACCGTATTTATCTTATCCATAAATAACATTTGAAAGTGATTCAAATTAAACTACTTTATCTATTTCCACCATCCATAGACTCTCTAAAAAGATTATTTAATTACGTCTTTCGCATTTGCTTTTATATGATTGATATTAACACAAATTAAACAAACTCGCAAGTAAAAAAAGCATTTTTTAATAATT
>CAMNBS010000003.1 GCA_946533175.1 uncultured Clostridia bacterium | reverse complement strand
TTGTAGCAGTAGTTGGAGTATCATTTGCATTCTTTAACTATACAAGAACGGGAACAGCTAATAATATTTCAACTGGTAAAATTAAGTTTAATTCAATTCAAACAGGAGCGATTAATCTTACAAATGTATTTCCACTAAGATCTGGTCAATTATCTACTGATGTAGGTAATCATGCTGAAATTACTGTATCAATCAAAGGCGAAACAACTTATGTTGATGGTCTTGATTGGAAAGTATCTGCTACAGAAGTAAACTTTAGTGGTGATCCAGAAAATGCTAATGCAAGAGCATTACCAGTTAGTGTTGCTGTCTCATTTGCTCAAGGAACAGGAGACGATGCAGGAGTAATTGGTACTTCAAGATCATCATTAACTGGTACTGGTGATGAATATGTATTATATCAGTATACAAGTGGTACTCAACTTGCTAATGATAATGTGCTAGCAGAAGGACATATTGATAAAACAGCTAATATTGATGATTTTACTGGTCATAGATATAGTGGCGTTTTAACTATCCAAGCATATCTTGATGCTGATCGTATTGCTATTACTGATACTGACGTTAATGATCCTGCATATGATGGAGGTACTAATGGTACTACTGGTGATGGATTAGGTACTTGGGTAAATAATCGTGTTCGTCTTACAACAGACGAATGGAATTCTTTAGCTTCTCATCCATTAACTTTTAAAGTAAAAGTTGAGTCACGCGAAACTGGCGGAACTTGGGTTAGCTAATTTGAAAAGTAATTAAATAAAACACTTTAAAGGTGTTTTATTTTTTTGTATTAAAATTATAAATGTAACGGATTGATTTTTATTATTAATTATTATATAATCATATTATGATGAGGTTAATATGGAGAAGACAGAAGAAAAAAATAAAAAGAAATATATATTGATATTGTTGGTTCTTTTTTTAATTGGATTAGTAGTTATTGGTACTACATATGCTTTTTTTCAATTTACGAAGACAGGGAATAATAATGTTATTGAAACAAGTTATGTTTCTTTTGATTATATTGATGGAACAAGTATTCTTATTACGAATGATAGCCCTATATCAGTAGATGAACTTACAGATAGTTATAAGTTAACTTTTTCAATAACAGCTCATAATAATATATCTAATGGTGTTACTTTTAATGTTTATGCTATATATGGCGCTGAAGATAGTGCTAAAACTCGTCTTGATGATGGAATTATGTCTTTTAAGTTTATTCCACCTAGTGATGGTGATGGTTTTTATATAACAAACAATTATTATTCTGGAAATGGTGCTAATCTTAATTTTACTGATGGTAAAGCTTTGATTGCTACTGGTTTAGTTAGAGGAACATTAGATAGTACTACTAAAACTTATTCTGCTTATTTATGGGTTGATGAAAATAAAGTTTTGGTATCATCTACAACTAAAAGGGAGAATAATATGGAAGGTTATCCATCTCTTGCTGATACTACAGGAGATCCTGTTACCGTTCTTCGTTATATGAAGAATAATACGGAAGAAGGAACAATGACTAAAATATATCCGGCTAAAGCTGTTGATGCAAACAAGAAAGTTTATACTACTAATGAATATAAAAATGCATATTATAGCTTAAAAATTCGTGTTGAGGCTTTTGATACACCACAATCTTGATGAAAATCAAGATTTTTTTTAATTTCTTGACAAATATAAATTGATTTTTGTAAAATGTTATTATATAATTTAATTAGAATAAATTCCAAGGAGGTATATGCATGAAAATAACTAAAGTGCAAGGAAGAAAGTTCGACAAACCTAATTCAAATGTGAAAGGAGTAGTTGAAGTTACATTAGACGATTGTTTTGTAGTTAAGGATATTCGTATAATTGAAAAACCAGAAAAAATGGTTGTTGCTATGCCAAGTAGAACAATCGCTGGACGTAATGAAGATGGAACAATTAATGAAGAAATAAGAGTTCATGTAGATCAAGCTCATCCAATTAATAAGGAAACTCGTGAAATGTTTAATGAAGTTATTTTAGGAGCATTTGAAAGAGCTAAAACAAGTGAATTTGTTGAAGAATTATAGAAAATAGAATTTTATTCTTTTTTCTTTTTTTTTACATATAATGTAGGGGAGGAAGAGATGGACAAGGAAAAAGAATATAATCATGGTATAAGCATTGTTGATAGAAAGAAAATTTTAATTACGGGTGTTAAAAAAGTTGATAGTTTTGATAATGAGGAATTTCTTGTAGAAACAGTTATGGGATATTTGGTCTTAAAAGGCGAAGAATTAGAATTAGTAAAATTGGATACTAAAGAAGGATCAGTTACTATTAAAGGATTTATTAATAGTTTTGATTATATTGAAGATAATAAGACTAAAAAAGAAAAAGAGGGTAATTTAATAACGAGGTTATTTAAATAATGAGTTTAATTATTCAAATAAGATCATTAGTGGTATCTTTTCTTTTTGGAATAATAATGTGTCTTTTTTTTAATCTTTTTTATTATTTATTATTTAGTAAGTATAAAGCTTTTAATTGTATTAGTAATTTAGTGTTTTCATTATTTTTATTTGGAAATTATTTTCTTCTTTTATATATTGTTAATGGGGGTATTATTCATATCTATTTTTTATTAATGGTTTTTATTAGTTTTTTAATATATAACAGAATTTTTGTAAAGTTAAGAGTAAAGTGGAAAAAAATATCTTTTAAATAATTGTCAATTTCTTTTATTTTTGCTATTCTTATGGTGGGAGAGTAGTATGAAAAAAGGCAAAAGAAAAGTAGTAATGAAAAAAAATGCTAGACGTGTACTTGTTTTTGGCTTTTTTTCTGTTGCTATAATTATTTCAGTATTTGTTAGTGTGTTAAGTGTAGTTCGTGAAATAGTTGATAAATATCGTGAAGAACATGAATTAGAACAAAAAATGGTTGTTTTGAAAGAAGATGAAGAAGCTTTAAATAATGAGATAATAAAACTACAAGATAGTGATTATTTAGCTCGTTATGCTCGCGAGAAATATTTTTATTCAAAAGATGGTGAATTAATAATAAGAATACCTAATCAAAATAATGATTAGGTTTTTTTAAAATTTTAATTAAATTACTTGATATAAAGTTTTACTTTATGTACAATAATAACAAAGGAAAAAGTTATGAATGAAGTGTATAATTTTTTGATTAATGATATAAAATTAAAAAAAGAAGACATTATTGTTGTTGGTGTATCAGCAGGACCTGATTCCATGGCTCTTCTCTATATTTTAAATGATTTAAAAAAGAGTATTGGGTTTAATATTATTGTTGCTCATGTTAATCATAATGTTCGTAAAGAAAGCTATGAGGAAAAGGAATTTTTAGAAAAATATTGTTGTGATAATAGTATTTGTTTTGAAAGTATGATTATTGATAAATATGGTGATGATAATTTTCATAATGAGGCACGTAATATTCGTTATAAGTATTATGAAGAATTAATTAATAAATATGGGGCAAATTATTTAATGACGGGTCATCATGGTGATGATTTAATAGAAACTATTCTTATGCGTATAGTAAGAGGTTCGACATTAAAGGGATATAGTGGATTTAGTAATAATATATTAATGGGAAATTATCGTATTGTTAGGCCTTTAACTTTTGTTACTAAAGATGAAATTGCTTTATTTGATAAAGAAAAGAAAATACCTTATCGAATAGATCAAAGTAATTATAAAGAAAAGTATACGAGAAATAGATACCGAATGCATGTTTTACCATTCTTAAAAGAAGAAGATAAACTAGTTCATAAGAAATTTATGAAGTTTAGTAGGACTTTAATGGAAGCTGATGATTTAATTGAACGTCTTGCTAAAAAGGAAATGCAAAATATATATGTTGATGGTATTATTGATGTAACTTTATTTAAAAAAATAGATATTGTTCTTGGAAAGAGAATTATTGATTATATTTTTTCTTCATTATATCGTGATGATATTATGGAAATAGATGATCGACATGTTGATTTAGTACTTCAATTAATTAATAGTAAAAAAGCTAGTGCTAAATATAATTTACCAAATGATTTTATTGTTGTTAAAGAATATAATAAAGTTTATTTTATGAAAGAAAGTAGTCTTTTAATGCCATATGATATTGAATTATCTAATGAAGTATTTTTACCTAATAATATGACTATTAAAAAAGTTGATGAATGTAGTACTGATGGTAATGATGTTTTGCGTCTTTCAAGTAGTGATATTACTTTACCTCTTCGAGTTCGAACAAGAAGAGAAGGTGATCGAATGAGTATAAAAAATATGAATGGGACTAAAAAAGTTAGTGATATCTTGATTAATGCGAAGGTTGATCGTAAAAAAAGGGATTTATGGCCAATTGTTGTTGATGCTAAAGATACAATTGTTTGGATTCCTAAAATAAAAAAATCAAAATATAATAGACTAAAGAGCGATAAATGTGATATAATATTTAAATGTTTATAAAGGAGAGAAATTATGAATAAAAAAGATGTCAAGAAAAATGTTTTACCATATATTCTGTTAATTGGATTAATGGTTGTATTATTTTATATGTATAAAGTCATGAGTGTTAAAGTAAATAATTTAACTTTTAATGAGTTTATGAATAAAGTATCTGAAGGAAAAGTTACCAATATTGATGTAACTCCTAGTAATGATGGGGGAGTTTACTATATTGAAGGTAAATTAAAGGATTATAAAGAAAATGAATCATTTAAAGTAACAGCTCCACTTTCTGATGAAGTTGTTAAGGATTTAGTAGATGGTTATGAAAAATATGATTACATTATTAAAGTAAATAAAGATCCAAGTTCTAGTACATTGTTAGTTATTTTAGTTAATTTTTTACCAATATTAATTATTGTTGGTGGAGGAATATATTTCTTAAGTAGACAAGCTGGTGGTGCTAACCGTTCATTTGATTTTGGAAAGAGTCGTGCTAGATTATCAGATAGTCGTAATAAAGTTACATTTAAAGATGTAGCTGGATTAAAAGAAGAAAAAGAAGAAGTTAAAGAATTAATTGATTTCTTAAAAAATCCAAAGAAATTTCAAAAATTAGGAGCAAGAATTCCTAAAGGTGTATTACTTGTTGGTCCTCCTGGAACTGGTAAAACATTACTTGCTAGGGCAGTTGCTGGAGAAGCTAATGTTCCATTTTATTATATTAGTGGTTCTGATTTCGTTGAATTGTTTGTTGGTGTTGGAGCTAGTCGTGTTCGTGATATGTTTAAACAAGCTAAAAATAATGCTCCATGTTTAATATTTATTGATGAGATTGATGCAGTTGGTCGTCAACGTGGAACAGGTCTTGGTGGTGGCCATGATGAAAGAGAACAAACTCTTAACCAATTATTAACGGAAATGGATGGTTTTGGTGCTAATGAAGGAATTATTATTATAGCTGCTACTAACCGTGCTGATGTTTTGGATCCTGCTCTTTTGAGACCAGGAAGATTTGATCGTCAAGTAACTGTTAATTTACCTGATGTTAAAGGTCGTGAAGAAATACTTGAGGTTCATGCAAGAAATAAGATTTTAGATAAAAATATTAAATTAGCAAATTTAGCAAAACGTACGCCAGGATTTAGTGGTGCTGACCTTGAAAATTTACTTAATGAAGCTGCTTTACTTGCAGTACGACGTAACAAAGAGTTTATTACGATGAGTGAAATAGATGAAGCAACAGACCGTGTTTTGATGGGACCTGCTAAAGTAAGTAAGAAATATACTGAAAAAGAACGTAATATGGTTGCTCATCATGAAGCAGGACACGTTGTATTAGGACTTAAATTAAATAGTGCTAATGATGTTCAAAAGGTAACTATTATTCCAAGAAGTTATGCTGGTGGATATGCGATGATGGTTCCAAAAGAAGAGAAGTATACACAAACTAAAACAGAATTATTAGAACAAATTACAGGTTTATTAGGTGGTCGTGTATCCGAAGAAATAAACTTTGGTGAAATAACTACAGGAGCTCATAATGACTTTGAAAAGGCTACTAAAATAGCTCGTGCAATGGTTACTGAATATGGTATGAGTGATCTTGGTCCTGTTCAATTAGAACAACAAAGTGAAAGTGTTTTCATTGGAAGAGATTATAATAAAACAAGAAATTTCTCCGATACAGTTGCTCATGAAATAGATATTGAAATCCGTAAAATAATGGATGAATGTTACAAAAATGCCACTAAGATATTGAAAGATAATATTGATTTAGTTCATCTAATCGCTAATGCTTTATTAGAAAAAGAAACATTAACCCATGAAGAAATTCTTTATCTAGAAGAACATGGTGAATTACCTGATGATACTTCTTTAAATGATTTATCTCTTGAAGAACTTCGTGAAAAAGCTCAAGAGGCTGGAATTAAAGGTTATAGTAAAATGACTAAAGAAGAATTGATTAAAGAGCTTAATAAATAGGCTCTTTTTTAATATATTATGTCATAATATGTCAAGTATTTGCTTTTCATCTATAAAATATGGTATATTGAATATGTGAAAAATAACAGATTGGGGGAACATTATGAATTCAAAGAAACTTAGTACATTTTTCTTAAGTTTATTGTTAGTATTTACTTTGGTTATTGCTGCTGGTTGTGAAAAGGATCCTAATGAAGATGAAAAGAAACCTGAGTCACAAGAAGGACAAAAACAAAATGAAACAGGAAAACAAGAAGGTCAAACTAATAACAATAGTAACAACAATAATAATGCCAATAATACTAATAATAATTCAAATGCTTCTAATACTACAAAAAAAACTGTTAAATTATTAAAGAGAAATGGTGTTGAATGGAAAGAAAACACTAGAATTAATTCATCACGTGGAGCTAAGAGTTATAAAGTAGTATGGGGAGATACCTTAAGTTTAATTGCTAGAACATGGCATGTTAATTGCTACAAGTTAGCAAAGTATAATGGTATTAAGAATATTGATCTAATTGAAGTTGATCAAATAATCTATAATTATGCCGCAAAATAGAGTTATTAAGTTAACTCTTTTTTTTTATTATTTTTTATAGTATAATATGGTCATTAATTCAAAAACGCTTTATTGGGCGTATACATGGGTGATAATATGTGTATTAAAATTGGTAATGTTTGTATTAATGGTAAAGTAGTTTTAGCTCCTATGGCAGGAATATGTAATAGTGCTTTTCGTAAAATAATTAAAGAAGAAGGAGCTGCTTTAATATATGCTGAAATGGTTAGTGATAAGGCAATCTTTTATGGAAATAATAAAACAAAAGATATGTTATTTATGGAAGAAGTAGAAAGACCTATTACGCAACAAATTTTTGGTAGTGATGAAGAAACTTTTGTTAAAGCTGCAAAATATATTGAAAAAGAAATGAAACCAGATATTATTGATATTAATATGGGGTGTCCTGTTCCAAAAGTAGCAGTTAAATCTCAAGCTGGTAGTGCCCTTTTGAAAAATCCAGATAAAATATATTCTATTGTTAAAAGTGTATGTGAAGCGGTTAAATGTCCTGTAACTGTTAAGATAAGAAGTGGTTGGGATAAAAATAGTATTAATGCATGTGAAGTGGCAAAAATATGTGAAAAAGCTGGTGCTAAAGCTATTTGTATTCATCCAAGAACTAGAAGTCAAGGTTATAGTGGAACAGCTGATTGGAGTCTTATTAAGAAGGTTAAAGAAAGTGTTAGTATTCCAGTGATTGGTAATGGGGATATTAAAGATGTATATGATGCTAAAAGAATGCTTGATGAGACAGGTTGTGATCTTATTATGGTTGGTCGCGGTGTATTGGGTAATCCTTGGCTTGTGAGTGATATTAATATCTTTTTAAAAAATGGTGGTCTGCCACGGAAACGTACGTATAAAGAAAAAATAGATATGGCATTAAAACATTTGGATTATTTAAGTAAGATTAAACCTGAAAAATTAGTCTGTTTGGAAATTAGAAATCATATTGCTTGGTATTTAAAAGGTTTAAAAAATAGTAATCTTATTAAAGAAAAAGTCTATCAAGCGAATAGAGTATGTGATATAATTAATTTATTAAATGATTTTAAGGAGAACTATGATGAATAAGAAAAAACCATATTTATATAAGCGAGTAATTGCCTATGGCATTGATTTTTTAATTGTTGTTATTTTATCAGGAATATTAGCTATTATTATTACAGGTAATGATAATAAATATGAAGCTGAAGTTCAAAAAATGATTGATTTAGTAGAAAAAAGAACAAATGAAGAAATTACTTCTGAAGAATATAATAATGAATTAAAAGATATTAGTTATAGTATGAGTAAAGAAAGTGTTCCAGTAACTGTAATAACTCTTGGTGTATCGATTGTTTATTATGTAATTATGTGTTATTTCTGCCATGGTATAACCTTAGGTAAATATATTGTAAAAATAAAGATTACAAGTGCTAATAATAAGAAATTAACAATATTTAATTATTTCTTAAGAAGTATAATTATTAATATGATTTTATTTAATGCGATAGACGTCATTTTAATTAGTACATTAGAAAAAGAGGCTTTTATAAAATATGATAGTCTTTCAAGTAATCTTTTATTGGTAACTATGCTTTTATCTTTTATCTTTATGCTATATCGCGAAGATGGAAGGGGTTTACATGATTTATTAGGAAATACTAAAATTATTAATATAAAAGATGAAGAACAAATAGAAGGGGAAATTGTTGAAGAAAAATAGTGAGGAAATTATGAGAGAATTAACAGAACAAGAAATTGTTAGAAGAGAAAAATTAGAGGAAATTAAAAAAATTTGTAATCCATATCCTGAAAGATATGAAATTACACATCGTTTACATGAAGCGATTAATCTACCAGATGGGGAGAAAGATGTTCGTGTAGCAGGAAGAATCGTTTTTATGCGTAAAATGGGTAAGTTATCTTTTTTACGTATTCGAGATTTAGAAGGAAGTTTACAGGTATCTATTAAAATTGACTTGGTTGGTGAAGAAAAATATAGTTTTTTTAAATCAATGATTGATGTTGGAGATTTTCTTGGTGTAGAGGGGGAAATGTTTACTACTCAAACAGGTGAAAAGACTCTTCGTGCTGATGATTTTACTTTTTTAGGTAAAGCATTAAAGCCACTTCCTGAAAAGTTTCATGGCTTAACAGATATTGAAGATCGTTATCGTGAAAGATATGTTGATTTAATATCAAATGAAGAATCTCGTAAAGTGTTTTTAGGTAGAAGTAGATTATATTCATTTATTCATAAATATTTAGGTGAAAATGAATTTTTACAAGTTGAAACGCCAATTATGCAAACAGCAGTATGTGGTGCAGCAGCTCGACCATTTTATACCCATCATAATGCTCTAGATATGGATTTAAACTTACGTATTGCACCTGAAACATACTTAAAGCAGTGTATTTCAGGAGGATTTCATCGTGTATATGAAGTAGCAAAATGTTTCCGTAATGAAGGAATGGATACAGAACATTTACAAGAATTCACTCAAGTTGAATGGTATGCTTCATATTGGAATTTTGAAGATAATTTAAAATTTTATCAAAACTTTATTCGAAGTTTAATGATGGAACTTGTTGGAACAACAACGATTACTTATCGCGGTAATACTTTAGATTTTGGTAAAGAATTTACTCGAATTAATTATGTTGAAAAATTAAGAGAAATATTAGGATTTGATTTTTTAGCTATTGATAATCCTGAAGAATTAAAAAAGAAAATTGTTGAAAAGGGATTATTTACTAATAAAGATTTAGAAGATTATTATTCATTAAGTCAAATTATTGATTTCGTTTATAAAAGAACAATTCGTGCTGGTATAGTTGAACCAACTGTTATTTATAATTATCCTGCAGTTTTAATACCACTTGCCCGTCGTAATGATAATGATAGTCGTATTATTGATGTATTTCAAGTTGTTGCTGGTGGAACGGAATTATGTAAGGCATATTCTGAACTTGTTAATCCAATAATTCAACGTCAAGCTTTTGAAGACCAATTACTAGCTAAAGAACAAGGTGATGAAGAAACAATGGAAGTTGATGAAGGATTTATGGGAGCAATGGAACAAGGTATGCCACCAATATCTGGTCTTGGTTTTGGAATAGATCGATTATTAATGTTAATCTATGATGTACCATCTATTCGTGATGTTGTTCTATTCCCATTAATGCGTCAAATTGATAATAAATAAAGATTGGTCAATTTTAAAGGTAAATTGTAAAATGACAGAATAATACGAAAGCATATGAAAAATATACTATACTTTATATATCAAGATAAATTAACTAAAAAAATGGTTTAGCTAAACTTTGGTAAAACAAAGTTGACATTTATTGAGTGATATTTTGTTTGTTTTTATTGTAACTCATCTCCACTATTAAATAGTCTTGTTTAATTTTGGTTCAATTTATTAATAAAAATCAATTCTACAAATGGAATTGATTTTTTTTGTGGAAAGAAAGTGAAGATTTTGAGAGATAATTATACAATTATTAATTTAAATGATCAATTTTATGATAGAATAAATAATTAAAGAAACTTTATTCAATTATAGAAAGGATGTGAGTTATGAATAAAGACAATATTAAAACTGAATTTATAGTAAAAGACCGTAAAATTGGTGTTTTAATAATTGAAAATAAAGAATATATTTCACTAACTGATTTAGCAAGATATGCAGATAATGATGAACCAAGACTTCCTATTAGGGATTGGATGAGAAGCAAAGAAGTAATTTCATATTTAGGATTATGGGAAAGTATACATAATGAAAATTTTAAAGGGGGCAAATTCGATACGTTTAAAAATGAAGCTGGAAGCAATACTTTTAAAATGTCGCCTCAAAAATGGATAAGAGAAACGAATGCTATTGGAATTATATCAAAATCAGGTAGATATGATGGTGGAACGTTTGCTGATTCAGATATTGCTTTTGAGTTTGCAAGTTGGCTAAGCCCAGAATTTAAACTATATGTAATTCAAGAATTTCAAAGATTAAAGAAAAATGAAGCCTATCAGAAGAAAATTGATTGGCATGCTAATAGAGTATTAGCAAAAGTTAGTTATGTAGTTCATACTGATGCTATTAAAAGTATAATAGTTCCAACTCTAACTGAAAAACAAAAAAAATATGTTTATGCAGAAGAAGCCGATGTTTTAAATGTTGCCTTATTTGGTATGACTGCTAAAGAATGGAGAGAAGGTAATCCTAAAATTGCAGATAAAGGAAATATTAGAGATTATACAGATTTACTTCATTTGGTAATTTTAAACAATCTGGAAAATATCAATGCTGAATTAATTGAAATGAAAATAACGCAAAGTGAAAGACTTATTAGATTAAATAACATTGCTAGAAAGCAAATGGAACTATTAAAAAATAATAAATCATTTAATAATCTTGAATATATAGAAAATAAAGTTAATAACAGGCAATCGTTACCTATATAATTGAGGATAAATAAAGATTTCCACAATTAGTGTGGATTTTTTTTTACGATTAAGTTATAATTTATGTGAGGATGAAATTATGGAAATACAAGAAATAAAGAAAGCTTTAGAGCAATATAAAAATCGTGTTGAAGATCTATGGAGGTCACTTTGACATTCCAAGTAAGCAAGAGAAAATTAAGGAATTGGAACAAATAACTTTGGAAGATGGTTTTTGGAATGATCAAAAAAAATCAACAGAGATTATTGATGAGATGAACTCTTTAAAAGAAATAGTTACAAGTGTTTTGAATACATCAAAAGATATTGATAATAATCTTGAAATGATTAATCTTTTATATGAGGAAAATGATGAAGATTTAATACATAATATCGAAGAAAATACTAAAGAATTAAGTCAAAAAATTGACAATTTAGAAGTATTACTTTTATTATCTGGTCCGTATGATAAGAATGATTGTATATTAGAAATTCATGCTGGAGCAGGTGGAACAGAGTCTTGTGATTGGGCAGATATGTTATTTCGTATGTATTTACGATATTTAGAAAGACATAACTACCGATATGAAGTATTATCATATTTAGATGGTGATGAAGCTGGTCTTAAAAGTGCTTCGATTAAAATTCATGGTAATTATGCTTATGGTTATTTAAAGGGTGAAAAAGGTGTTCATCGTCTTGTTCGTTTAAGTCCTTTTGATGCTAATCATAAACGTCATACTTCTTTCGCTAGTGTGGATATTACTCCATTATTTAATGAAGAAGTGGATATAAAGATTGATGAAAAAGATTTAAAAATTGATGTATATCGAAGTAGTGGAGCAGGAGGACAACATATAAATAGAACAGAATCAGCTGTTCGAATAACACATCTTCCAACAAAGATTGTAGTTACTTGTCAAAATGAACGAAGTCAAATTCAAAACAGGGAGAGCGCTATGAATGTTTTGAAGGGAAAATTAAAACTTCTTGAACTTGAAAAAAAACAACAAGAAATGAATAATATAAAAGGAGAAAATTCCAATATAGAATTTGGTAGTCAAATCAGAAGTTATGTTATGCATCCTTATTCTTTAGTTAAAGATCATCGAACAAATTATGAAACAAGTAATATTAGTAAAGTTTTAGATGGGGAATTTGATGGTTTTGTAGAAGCATATTTAAAGAGGTAATTATGAGAATAAAAAGATTTTTTATGATTGTTTGTGGCACACTTATTTGTGCGATATCTTTTAATATATTTTTTTCACCATACTATATTGTACCTGGTGGAGTATCAGGTATTGCCGAAATATTGAATTATTTATTTTCTTTTAATGAGTCATTGGTAGTATTGATTTTATCACTAATTCTATTTATTATTGGCTTTATTTTTCTTGATAAAGAAGAAATGTTAAGATCTTTTATTGGTTCTATATTATTTCCACTTTTTATTTATTTATCTAATCTTATTTTAGTTAATATGAATATTATAATTGATAATAAGTTAGTAGCAGCTTTAGTAGGTGGAGTAGTATTTGGTTTTGGCTTAGGAATTGTCTATAAAGAAGGATATACTACTGGTGGTGTTGATATTATTACTAAAATATTAAATAAATATTTACATGTTTCTTTTGGTATTGGAACTTTTTTCTTGGATAGTATTGTAGTAGTTTTTGGAACCATTGTTTTTGGCTTTGAATCACTTATTTATTCAGCTATAGCTATATATACATATAGTGCTGTAATCGATAAAGTTATTTTAGGTTTTACTGGAAATAAATCGTTTTATATTATCACTAATAATCCTAATGAAATTAAAAAATTCATTATTAATGATTTAGGTCATGGTGTTACTATTTTAAAAGGAAAAGGAGCTTTTACGAATAAAGAAAAATCTATTTTATTTGTTGTTATTCCGACTAGAGATTATTATAAATTACGTGATGGAATTAGAGAATTAGATAAAGAAGCTTTTTTTGTAGTATCAACTAGTTATGAAGTTGGTGGTGGAAAGTGAAAAAACATATTAATATCCGGAGTATTATTGAATTTAGTATTTCACAATTTTTAGCTGCTATTAATTTTAATCTTTTATTAAAGCCCATTAATATAGTTGCTGGTGGTGCTTCAGGACTATCATTAGTTATTGCGAATATTGTTCCATTATCAACGAGTGACTTAATAACTATTATTTATATTTTCTGTTTTTTATTAAGTGTTTTTTTTCTTGATAAAAAAACTGTTTTAAGTATTGTTTATGCTAGTATTTTATATCCTGTTGCGGTAAGATTAACTGAAAATATCACTAATCTTATTGTTTTGGAATATCATGATATTTTTTTAGTATGTTTGATTGCAGGTATCATATCTGGTGTAAGTAGTGGCTTAGCTTATAAAAATGGTTATGCTTCTGGTGGATTATCTTGTTTTCCACCTATTATGCATAAATATTTTAAAATATCAATTAGTACAGTAAACTTTGTTTTGAATACTGTGGTTGTTTTAATGGGTGGATATTATTATGGTATAAATATGGTTTTATATGCTATTATTTTACTCTATATTTCTAGTTATATTTCTAATATTATTATTTTAGGGATATCTCGAAATAAGGTAATCTTTATTAAAAGTAAAAAAAATGATGATATTATTCATTTATTATCTAATAAATATCATATTAATGCAACAATTTTGGATAGTAATGAAAAAAAGAGTAATACATTATTAGTGGTTGTTAGTAATATCAACTATCTTCGAATAAAAAATGATTTAATAAAAATTGACCATGATATCTTTTTTAGTACAAGTGATTGTTATGAGGTTAAGTAGTTTTATTAGAGTGTTATACTTGTTTTTTATTGAAAAAAAATCTATAATTATAATAGGGTGATTGTATGATAAAATATGTGATATTTTTACTAGCAATAATATTCATAAGCCCAAATTATTATGCATTAAGTAAAGAACAACAGGATAATATTTCAACATATGCTAAAGAAATGATAGAAAAAGGCAATGCAAGACGAGCAAGTGATGGAACACCTCTTTTAAAATATGGTAGTGGTGAGACAAGAATTCCTGCTTTTAAAGGAGAATTATACCGAGGTCATTTTGTCTTTAATTGTGATTCGTTTGTTTCCTATGTTTTATATAATACATATGGTTTTCCAGTTATGAAAGGGCCTTATAATCCATATGTGGATATTAATTATGCTGAGGGAATACACTTTAATAAGGCAATGTATAAGGTTAGTAAAGGTGATTATAATCTTATAAAAAAAAATCTTGAAAAAGGAGATATTGTTGTTTGTTATTATAAAAATGAGGTTACCCACGTTTTCTTATATATTGGTGATGGTTTGATTGCCCAAGCAAGAAGTAGTGGTTTATTCGTTGATAATTTTGATTGGTATTCTCAATATTACAAAACATATATGGTTGTTAGATTAAGAGAAGAAGGTGCTACTAAACCTGTTGATATGTCTATAACGTGGCCTGATACAAAGGAAAAAGAGATTTTAGGGTATGATGCCATTCCTACTATAAATATTAAATATGATAATTCAAAAAAATATAAAGAAAATACAATGATTATTGAACTAGAGGATGATAAAGAAATAGATAGTTATAGCATTAGTCTAAATAGTAAATCTTTAAATTGGATAAAAGTTAATAAAATTAAGGATAGCATAAATTATATAGTTAAAGAAAATGGTATATATAATATAGCAGTTCGTGATAGTAAAGGTCATATCGAAACTACTTCATATGAAATAGCTAATATTGATAATATTCCTCCTAAAATAGAGAAAATAGAATATAAATATAATGGTAATAATACTTATAATATTTCTGTTACTGCAACTGATGAAAGTAAAATACGTTATTTACTAACTAATACTTTTCAAAGTGAAAATGTTTTTATTAATATCGCTTTTGGTAAATATGAATTAATTGTTGAAGATGAATTATTAAATAAAGTATCTTATCAGATTAATCTTCTAGAGGAAGTATTACCAATATTTAAAGTGAATTATGATACAAATTATGCTCAAAAAGTCGATGTTAGCATTATTCCTGATAATATAAGTAATGTATCTTATTATGCAATAGGTAAAGCATTAGATGATGAATTAAATTGGCTGGAGTATAAAGAAAACTTACATTTTGAAATAGATAAAAATGGATTATACTATATTTGGTTAATGAATAAAGATAATATTTCATATTATAATATTGCTA
The DNA here is from genome assembly GCA_946533175.1 of uncultured Clostridia bacterium. Taxonomy (GTDB): domain Bacteria; phylum Bacillota_I; class Bacilli_A; order RF39; family UBA660; genus RUG12783. Next base: position 19,831 of record CAMNBS010000003.1, on the reverse strand, counting down.
ATATAACTAATATAGATAATACTAAACCAGTAATTAATAATCATGAAATAATAAAAAAAGGGATAAGTGACTATGATATTAAGATAAATGCTAGTGATAATTGTGAGCTTTATTATTCAAAAGATAATATTAATTATCAAAAAAGTAATATTTTAACTATTCCTTATGAAGATACAACTATTTATATCAAAGATTGTGCTAATAATACTTCTATTTTATCAATAGGAAAAGAAAGTAATCAAATGATTATAATAATTATTATTGGAATAGTTTTAGTGTTTATTATTATAATTGCTTCATTAATATATATTTTAAAAAAGAAAAAACAAAAAAATAATTTGCATTAAAGGATATTTACTATTATCCTTTTTTTTGATATACTAAAATAATAAAAGGAGTTAGTAATGATTGTTGATAATATATTAGATATACTTAAAAATATTTTAGATGTTTTGCTAGTTTGGTTAATGTTTTATTATATTTTAAGGAATATAAAAAATAATGTTAAAATGACTTTGTTGTTTAAGGGAGTTTTAGTTATTATTGTATTAAAACTTATTAGTACTTGGTTAGGATTAAATACTTTAGGGTTAATACTGGAGTATGTCATTATGTATGGACCTTTAGCGATTATTATAATTTTTCAACCAGAAATTCGTGGAGTATTAGAACAACTTGGAAGGAGCCAATTACTTGGACGTCATAAAACTTTAACTGTCGATGAACGTGAAAAACTTGTTTATGAAATAATTAATGCTATTGATTACCTTCGTAAATCTAAAATTGGGGCATTAATTGTTATTGAAAGAGATGTTAGCTTACTTGATTATATTAATCGTGCTAAGCCATTGTATGCTGATTTATCTAGTGAACTATTAATTTCTATTTTCTTTCCAAATAATCCATTACATGATGGTGCGGTTATTATTCAAGGAAACAGAATTAGTTGTGCTGGTGCAGTATTTCCAACAAGTAATAGTATAAGTCTTAATAAAAGATTAGGAACTCGTCATCGTGCTGCCTTAGGTATTGCTGAGGAAAGTGATGCTATAAGTATTATAGTTAGTGAAGAAACGGGTAGAATTTCTATTGCTGTTAAAGGAGAATTATTCTATAATCTTGCCCTTGATGATGCTCGTATGATGTTGGTTGATGAATTAAGACCACAACAAGATACATCGGTAAGTGAAGAAGGAGAAGATGAATATGAAGAAATTAATTAAAAAAATATGCAAATTCATCGGTAAAATAATCTTATTCTTTGATCGAATTTTAGTTACCCCAGTAATGAAATTAGTATTAAAAATAACGGATTTCTTTAAAAATAGTGGAAAAGGTTTAGAAAATTTTTTAACTAATAAAAGTTCATTATTAATTATTTCTTTATTAATTGCTTTTTTGGCTTTTTATAAATTAGATAAAGATTCTAGTATTATGATGAATAGTTATGCTGAACGATTATATGGTGAGCCAGTTAAAGCTATTTATAATGAAGAAGCTTATGTTATTGAAGGTCTTCCAAAAACAGCTGATGTTGTTTTAGTTGGTAATAAGTCAAATATATATTTAGCTAAACAATATCCTACCAAAGGAATAAGTGTTGATTTGCGTGAATTATCTGTTGGAACGCACAAAGTTCAATTAAAATATAGTCAATCTTTTAGTTTTATTGATTATACGATTGATCCAAGTTATGTTACCGTTGTTATATATGATAAAGTTAGTGGTACAAGAGAAATTAATTATGAAATATTACATCGTGAGAGTTTAGATAGTAAACTTGATATTACTGATGTTACACTTAGTAAGACAGAAGTAACAATTAAAGGAAATGAGCAAACACTCGCTAAAGTAGGTTATGTTAAAGCTTTAATTGATTTAAATAATTTAGTTAGTCCAAAAGCTGGACAAGTATCATTAAAAAATTGTAATTTAGTAGCTTATGATAATGATGGAAAAGTTGTTGATGTTGAGATACTACCAAAAACTGTTGATGCCGAGCTTACATTATCTTCATCAAGTAAAACAGTTCCTATTAAAGTAATGCCACTTAATGGAACAAAATTAGCTCTTGGATATGCTATTAGTGCCTTAACACCAAGTTCAAATTCAATTGATGTTTATGGTAGCGAAGAAAATCTTGCTAAAATAGAATTTATTCCGGTATATGTTGACATTAATGGAGTTAGCGAAAATAAAACATATTCAGTTAATATTGAAAAACCTACGGGTGTTCGTGATTTAAGTCTTAAAACAGTAACAGTTGATTTAAAAGTAACTAAAGAGTCACAAGTTGAAATACCAGATATACGTATTATTCATCAGAATCTTAATCCAAACTTATCCGTTACTACGGCATCTAAAGAAGATGTTATAACATCGGTTATTGTCAAGGGTAGTGAAGAAGCTTTAAAAAATCTTGACTCAAGTAAGATTACTGCTTCAATTGATTTAACCAAATATACATCACCAGGTGAATATGAAGTTGATGTCGTTGCTGGTGGTGAAGATGTTAGATTAAGCTATGAACCAAAAACAACGAAGGTTAAAGTAACAATAACTAAAAAATAACTAAGAATTTATTGATTCTTAGTTTTTTTTATAAAAAAAGATGAACTATTCATCTAATATTTTGAAATGTTCATCAGTTTGTTCTTCTAAATAATCTTTTGTTTGATATTTAAATATTTTTCCAACAATGTTTGTTGGGAAAGATTTTAATAAATTATTATATGTTGAAATGTTTTCATTATAATACTTTTTATATCCTTGTATGCTTGAATTAGCTTCTTCTAAATTCTTATTAATAGTAATTAATTCTTCTTTTTTCAACAGTTTTTCATTATCATTTATATATGTTTTAATTTGGTTATCAAAGTTAGTAACTAATTTATCAAACTCTAGTAGAGATATGTTATTATTTATTAATTGATATTCATCAAATTCAGTATTTGGAAGAGAAATATTGTCTTTTAAAAATGCTAAATAATTTAAGAGTATTTGGTGTTTATTTTCCAAAGATTTATGTAATTTATTTTCTCCTTTATTTAATTTGGTAATTAACCATTGATATTTATGATATTCAATGATCATAATAATTGCTATTATACCTAAAAGTGCAATTAATATACAAATTATAACCCATATTTTCATATTATCACCATGATTATTATATCATTTTTTTGGCAATAATCAAATATTTTAAACTTGTTGATTACCTAAAATAATGTAATTAATATATACACTCCAAATAACATATTTTTTCTGATTATTAAGAATAACAATATAGTCTTTACCTACATCTTCTAAAATGCCAGTAAAAACGCTATCTCTCCATTCAATAGAATCTGAAAATGATACATGAGCTTCGATTTGATGGTTAATATTTCGTTTTAAGTAATCTTCTACATAATTTTGTTGATAACTATTATAATTTATCATATTTTGATTTGGCATGAAATTGGGATTATTATATAGATTATTATTCATTCGTTCACCTCATTGAATTTTATGAATAATCTTTTAAAATATAACTAATTTGTGTATAATTGATTTGAGGTGAAAATTAATGAATGTAAAAGTAGGTATTTCTAATCGTCATGTTCATCTAAATAATGCTGATTATCATATATTATTTGGAAGTATTCCGTTAACTAAACGAAACGATTTAACACAGCCTAAAACATATGCTTGTAATGAAACAGTTACCATTAAGGGTGAAAAAAGAACAATAGAAAATGTTCGAGTATTAGGTCCTAATAGAGAATATACTCAGGTAGAGATTTCTAAGACAGACGCTTATTACTTAGGAGTAGATCCGCCAGTACGTAATTCTGGTGATTTATCGATGGCTTCAAAAATAACAATTATTGGTCCAAATGGCTCTATTACTAAGAATGTATGCATTATAGCAACAAGACATATTCATGTTGATAAAAATATTCGAAAAGAACATAAATTGGAAGGAATTGAAAAAGTTTCTGTCAAAATAGGGGGAGAAAAGGGCGGAATTATGGAAAATGTATATTTGAAAGACACTGATGAAGCTTATTTTGAATTACATTTAGATACCGATGATGCAAATGGTTTTCTTCTTCATCAAGGTGATGAAGTGGAGATTTTGTTATAAAAGAATATCTTTAGGATATTTTTTTTATTCAATCATTTCCTGAAAAACATTTTGTAAATTTAATGGTTCACTGCCTTTGAGATAGTAAAAAATCTTTCTTTTGGTGGTTTTACCATCTGCTAATTCCCCTGTTATAGGATTTACAAAAACACCTACGACATTGTCGGGTTTTTCATACCATGTATTATCTTTATCATCCAGATAACTTTCCATCGTATTAGCCCATATCTTTTTTACATATTTATAGTCATTAGTATTTAGTTCTTTATTATCGTCGTAACCAACCCATACACTTGTTACAATATTTTTATTGAAGCCAATTATCCAATTATCGGTTTCTGTCGAACCAGATTTTACAGCGTATTTATGTGATAATAGTGCATTAATTGCAATGTTCGTGGGATATGAATAATCAATCATGTCATAATCATAGGTAAGTGAAAGCATATCATTTAAAATATAAACATAATTATAGTCAAGAACTATTTGAGAAGTATCTTTATGTTCATATAGAATATTATCGTTCATGTCGCAAACTTTTTCAATAAAGTATGGTTCATTTCTTATTCCACCACTAGCTAGTGTAGCGTAAGCATTTGTTATTTCAATAATGTTTAGTTCATTAGTTCCTAAAGGCAAAGAAGGAATTTTTTCGAGTTTAGATTTTATTCCCATGAGATATGCTGTTTCAATCATCTGTTCTTCTCCTAAAAAAAGATGCGTTTTAATAGCATATACATTATCGGATAGGGCAATAGCTGCCGCCATAGATATAGATTTATTACCATATATATCACCATAATTCTTTGGTGAATAAGTTTTGTTGTTGGCAACTGTAAAAGTTGTTTTTTCCGAAATAAATGAACTTGAAGCAGTAAATCCATTGGCAAGAGCGGTATAATATAAGATTGGTTTCATAGTTGATCCTACCTGTCGATATGACGATAAAGATCGATTATATTGACTTTTATTATAATCTCTTCCTCCTACTAAAGCTATTATTTTACCAGTTTGTGGTTCCATCATTATGCTATTCACCTGTAATTCGTCATTTTTAATATTTTTTTGTATACTTTCTTCTAAATTAGTTTGTGCCTTAATATCTAAATTAGTATAAATTTTAAGACCACCGGTTGTTAGGTATGTTGAAGGAATACCAGGTAAGTTTTTTAGTTCTTTAAAAACAGCATCTTCATAATACATTAAAGTTTGAAGATTTATTTTTTCTTTTTTTCCATAGAGTTTTATTTCTTCTTCTAAAGCTTTTTGATATTCATCATTTGTTATTAGGTTATCATTTAATAGGTTTTTTAGAGTTCTTTCTTTTCTCTTTTTAGATAATTCGTAATTATTAATTGGGGAATAATTATTTGGAGATTTAGGAATTGTTGCCAGAACTGTAGCTTCAGCTAATGATAAATCAATTGGATCTTTATTAAAATAAAAGTTACTAGCAGCTTTTATGCCAAAACATCCATGTCCATAATTAATAGTATTTAAGTATCCTTCTAATATTTCATCTTTTGTATAATGAGTTTCAATTTGAATAGTATACCATAATTCATCTAATTTTCTTTCCACTGTTTTGTCAAAGTTTAAATATAGATTTTTAGCATATTGTTGGGTTATTGTTGATGCTCCTTCAACAATACGACCTGCTTTAATGTTATTAAAAAAAGCTTTCCCAATTCTTAAAATATCAAAACCATGATGTTCATAAAATTTTTTATCTTCAATATTTAAAGTTGCTTCTATAAGATATGGACTAATGTCATTAATATTTACCCATTCTTTCCCATCACTACCTTTGAAATAGAGATTTTCTTTTATATCATATAAATAAAAACTATTTACATTTTTAATATCTAGTTTAGGCTTTAATTTAGCATAAAAATATAAAGCATTAATCGTGAAAATCATAAGAAAAATAATAATGCAAAAATATTTAAAAATAAGTCTTTTAATTTTCATTTTCTCACCAATTGTTATTATGGAAAATAATTTTATCAATATGTATTGATTTATTTAAAAAATATGTTATAATCATTCGCGTGATGTTATGGAGAGAAGACAAATTCGTGTAGTTAAAGATATGAATGGACATCAAGAAATTGAAGAAATATTAGCAATAAAAAATGATGATGTAATAAAATATATTGATTCAGAAAATAATATTATGATAATTGATATGATTAATAATTCAATCAAAAGAGAAAATAATGATTATATTTTTTTTCTGGATTTTGTTAATAATTCTATTGATATTCAAATTAAAAAATTAAAGAAAAGTTTTAATAAAAGTATGAAAACTCTTTTAATTGAAAAAAATAAAAATAGTTTTTTAGTAAGATATCAATTAGAAGATGAGAATATTTATAATGAATATTATGTGAACTTTTAAAATAATTATTGATTTTATGAATAAAAAATGATATAAGTTTTATGATAAACAAGAAAGATTGGTGGAAAATGAAAGAATTAAAAAAAGAGGATATTAAAGATTTATCTTATAAAGACATAACATATTTAATTCTAGAAAAAGAAAAGAGTGGAATTAATACATTAGATTTATTTACAAAGATTGTTTCACTATTAGAATTACCTAGTAGTACAATTGATAGTAAAATAGGTGATTATTATACATCTTTAACAACTGATAAACGTTTTCTATTAGTTGATGGTTTATGGGATCTAAGAAATCGTCATACTTCTGATAAAGTATTATCTAGTATTACTGATGAAGAGGAAGAAGAAGAATCTTTTGAGGAAACGGATGATTCTTTTGAAGAGGAAGAAAACTTTGATGAAGATAGTATTGATGATGACTCTAGCTATGAAGAAGACAATGATGATGGTCTTTCGGATTTAGTTGTTTTAGATGAAGATGAAATGAACTTAGATAACGAATAAGGAAAGAGGTTTCTATGATAGAAAGATTAGACTTAATAGAAAAAAGATATGAAGAAATTAATAATCTTTTGATGCAAAATGATGTTATTCAGGATGTTAAACGTTCACGTGAATTATCTATCGAATTATCTAATTTGGAAGAAACAGTTAATACTTATCGCAAATATAAAAAAGTATTAAGTGATATTAATGAAGCAAAAGAAATGCTTCATGATCCAGAACTTTCTTTAATGGCTAAAGAAGAGTTAAGTGAATTAGAAAAATTGCAAAATGAATTAGAGGATGAACTTAAAGTACTATTACTGCCCAAAGATGAAAATGATGGTAAAAATGTTGTAATGGAGATAAGAGGTGCTGCTGGAGGAGATGAAGCTAATATCTTTGCTGGAGATTTATTTCGTATGTATCAAAAATACTGTGAAAATGAAGGATTTAAGATTGAAATAGTTGATTATACCGAAGGAGTAGCTGGGGGATTTTCTCAAATTGAATTTATTGTTAAAGGTGCAAATGCATATTCGAAATTAAAGTACGAAAATGGATCACATCGTGTGCAGAGAGTACCGGTAACTGAGGCTAATGGACGTATTCAAACATCAACAGCAACAGTTTTGGTTATGCCAGAAGTAGAGGATGTTAATATTGAAATTAATCCTAATGATTTAAGAATAGATGTATATTGTGCTAGTGGACATGGTGGACAAGGGGTTAACACAACACCTAGTGCTGTTCGAATAACTCACTTACCAACAAATACTGTTGTTACTTGTCAAAATGAACGTAGTCAAATTCAAAATAAAGAACAGGCTATGCGAGTATTAAGAGCAAGATTATATGAAGCTAAACAACGTGAACAAGATGAGAAAGTTGGAAATGAACGAAAAAGTAAAATAGGTACAGGAGATCGTAGTGAGAAAATAAGAACCTATAATTATCCCCAAAATAGAGTAACTGATCATCGTATTGGTTATACAACCAATAATCTTGATCGAGTTATGAATGGTGCTTTAAAAGATTTAATTGAAGCTTTAATTACTGAAGACCAAAAAAGAAAACTAATGGGCGAAATTGAACAATGACCATTGAAGAATTAATTTGTTATGGAAAAAAATATGTTCATAAAACACAAGCAGAAATGCTTTTGGCAACTCTTTTAAATGTTAATAGTTTAGAATTATTATTAAAATTAGATGAACAAGTTGATTCCAAAATAGTGGCTGATTACAAGAAGAAAATAATGCTTTTGCAGGAAAATAAACCTATTCAATATGTGATAGGTAATGTAAACTTTTATGGAAATATCTTTGAAGTTAATGAAAATGTCTTAATACCACGTTTTGAAACGGAAGAATTAGTAGAAAACACTATAAAATTTATTAATAAATATTTTCCTTATCCTATTGATATTATTGATTTAGGAACGGGTAGTGGCGCTATTGGTCTTACTTTGAAAAAAAAGTTAAATCAAGTAAATGTTACATTACTAGATATTAGTAAAGAAGCTCTTAATGTTGCTAAAAAAAATGCTGAAAATCTTCAATTAAAAGTACAATTTATTGAAAGTGATATGTGGCAAAATGTTACTGGTAAATATGATGTTATTATTAGTAATCCGCCATACATTCGTAATGATGAGAAAATAGAAGACATTGTATATGATAATGAACCTCATTTAGCTCTATTCGGTGGTGATGATGGCCTTTCATTGTATCGTCAAATTCGTATTGGTCTATTGAATCATGTTAAAGATAAGTTTCTCTTAGCTTTAGAAATTGGTGATGAACAAAAAGAAGATGTTATTAAAATATTTAGTGACATTGAAAATGTTCAAATAATCTGTAAAAAAGATTTATCACGAAGAGATAGAATGATTTTTGTATTTCGAAATATTGATATTTAATATCAGTATTTTTTTTGTATAAAAAAGAAAGAATAAATCATTATGATAGGGAAAGGTGATTTATTTGAAAAAAGGAATATTTTTATTAATTAGTATTATTATTGGTGTTTTAGTATATCAAAAAGAGGAAGAAATAATTATACCAACTGATGCTATTCGTATGCGTATTATTGCTAATAGTAATAATATTAAAGATCTATATGAAAAGAAAAAATTAAAAGAAGAAATAGAAGATGATCTTTATGATATGGTTAAAGATTTTAATAGTACTTCTGATGCAAGAGAGAAAATAAAAAATAATTTAGATATAATAAATGAGATGATTTCTAATAAAACTAAAAATTTTACTTTACATTATGGTATGAACTATTTTCCTAAAAAAACCTATCGAGGAGTTGTATATAAGGAAGGTGAATATGAATCGCTTGTAATTACGTTGGGAGAAGGATTAGGTGATAATTGGTGGTGTGTATTATATCCACCATTATGTATGATTAACGATAATAAAATAACTGATGATGTAGAATATCATTCTTTAGTGTATGATCTTTTGAAAAATTGACATTTATTGTATACTGTAGTATAATATCTTTGTATTTGGAGGGGATATAATATATGGCAAAGTATACAAAAATTGAAATTCAAAAAGGTGATTTTTTTCCTATAATTACTGTTAAAGATGCGGATAATCGTTCTTATAAATTATCTGAAGATGAAACAATTAAAGCATTAGAGGTTTTAGTTTCAAAACTTGGTGTTTTATTAGATTATTTTTATGATCATCCAGAGGAATTAGAAAAACATAAGGACGAGCTACTAGAAATAATTAATAAGTCTTTAGGGTTGGACAGTAAGGTATCATCTAGTCCTTCTAAAGCTCTTATAGTACGTGATTTACCAAAGGAAGATACTGTTGAAGTTAGTGAAGAAAAAGAAAAAAAACACGGATTTAATCTTCGAAGTGTTGGTGGTAGAGTTGGTGCTATTATTACAGCAGCTGTTTTAGCTTTTGCAGCCGGACATTTTATTAGTCGTAGTGGTTCAAAACAAATGGCACAGAATAATCAAAGACAAGAAGAACAATATACTAATCCTGATCCAGACTATGGTGCACCATTAAATTTAGTTACTTCTGCACAAAGTCTTAATACAGGTACTTCTTATAGTCAAAGTGAATTTGAAGAAATATTAGGTATGATTAATGAAGCAACAATTGTTAATACCGGTGAATTAACAGATTTTTTGATGGGTAATAGTTTAACTGGTGAGAAACATGCTCTATCCTTTGATGGTATATTTACTAAAGGCTCAATAGATGATAATGCTGTCGATTATTTTTGCCAAAGACGTAATAAAATAGTATTTGGTGCTTATGATAGTAACAATAGACCACGAACCAAAAGTAATATTAGAAATATGTTAGATGATTTTTTGGACTTTACTTTTAATGGTACTACTATAACTAATAATGGTTCATCTTTTTGTTTCAATGATTTAAGTCCACTTGCTCAATATATTATATTTCAATTAGGACAGTCAATGTTAGAAACAACTCATGAGTATTCATTTAGAATTAATAACCGACAATATACTTATGATCAATTACTAGATTTAGTAATGGATAAGTTTAATGTTATTACGCAAAACTTAGATTCTCATAATCATATAAAATAAGCACTTATGTGCTTTTTTTTGACATTATTAATATTTTGTATTATGATGTTAATAGGTGAAATTATGTTAGTTAATGGAAAAAAAATGCTTGAAGAAGCAAGAAGAAAAAAGGGTGTTATTTATCACTTTAATATCAATAATTTAGAGTGGGCAAGAATTATTTTAGAAAAAACTAATGCTATGCACAAACCTGTTATTCTTGGGGTAAGTGAAGGTGCTATTAATTATATGGGAGGATACCGTGTTGTATCAGCTCTTGTTAGAAATTTGATTGATGAATTGCATATTGAAAATGATGTTTGTCTTCATCTTGATCATGGATCAAGTTATGAAAGTTGTAAAATGGCTATTGATGCTGGATTTACTTCAGTTATGATTGATGCCTCGAAAAAGTCTTTGGAAGAAAACATTAAAGAAACCAAAAAAGTTGTTTTATATGCTAAGGAACATAATGTTACAACGGAAGCTGAGTTAGGACATGTTGGTGGTATTGAAGATGATGTTAATAGTACAATATTACTAGCTGATTATGATGAATGTCTTCGCTTTATTCGCGAAACTGAAATAGATTCACTAGCTCCTGCCATTGGTACAGTTCATGGTATTTATAAAGGTGAATTACATATTGACTTTGATTTGATTCAAAAATTAAGAGATAATACTAGTATTCCTTTAGTTATGCATGGTGGTAGTGGTTTATCACATGATATTTTAAGACAGGCTATATCTTGTGGTATTACTAAAATTAATGTTAACTCGGATATGCAATATGTATGGGCGGAAGCAGTAAGAGATTTTATAAAGAATAATCCTAGTGTTTATGATCCAAGAAAAATTATTATGAGCGGGCGAGATGCTATGAATCAATTTATAGAAGAAAAAATTAACATTTTAGATAATGAAAAATAAAATATATTGAGGTAAATATGAAAATTTTAGAAATAGAAGGAAATATTCCTTTAACTGGGACGATACGAATAGGTGGGGCGAAAAATAGTGCTGTTGCTTTAATACCAGCTTGTATCCTAAGTGATAATAAAACAACCTTAACCAATGTTCCAGATATTACAGATATTGAAGTTTTAAGTGAAACATTAGAGTATTTAAATGTTTCAGTTACACGGGCAAGTGGAAGTATTATAATTGATCCTAAACAAATGGTAAATAAGACTATTCCGGATGAATTATCTAATCGTCTTCGTGCATCATATTATTTTATGGCTAGTTTATTAGCTAAATATAAGAAAGTATCAATGTATTTTCCAGGAGGTTGTAAGATTGGAAGTCGTCCTATTGATCAAACACTAAAAGTTTTTAGGGCGCTAGGTGCAACAATTGAAGAAGAAAACTGTCTATTTAATATTCACGCTGATGAATTGATTGGAAGTGAAATAACTCTTGATATGCCTAGTGTAGGTGCGACAGTTAATACATTGATTGTTGCTTCATTAGCTAAAGGCGAAACAATTTTACATAACGCAGCTAGAGAGCCAGAAATAGTTGATTTGGCGACAATGTTAAACAAGATGGGTGCTAAGATTACAGGAGCGGGTAATAGTACTATAAAAATCGTAGGTCAAGAAAAATTAGATGGATGTTTTCACGATGTTATGCCAGATCGTATTGAAGCCGGAACATATATCATTTTGGGAGCATTGGTTGGTAATTATCTTCGTATAGAAAATATTATTCCAGAACATATTCAAGCTTTACTTGATAAAATGCAAGATATTGGTTGCGATTTAGAAATTAATCAAGATTCAGTAGTAGTAAATGCCAATGATAATCTGATGGCAACAGATATTGAAACCCAAGGATATCCTGGTTTTCCTACAGATTTACAACAACCATTTGTAACTCTTTTAATTGGTTGTCGAGGAAAAAGTACTGTTATGGAAAACATTTATGAAAATCGCTTTATGAATATTCCATATTTGAATAAAATGGGAGCTAATATTTCAGTTAAAGAACGCTGTGCAACTATTCTTGGTGCTAATAAGTTGCATGGAGAAGAAGTAGAGGCAACAGATCTTCGTGCAGCCGCTTCATTATTACTAGCAGCTTTAAAGGCCCAAGGAAAGACAACTATTTTAAATGCTGGTTATTTATTAAGAGGTTATGAAGAAATAATAGAAAAATTATCTAATGTTGGTGCTAAAATTGAATTAAAAGAAATATAATACAATGATATTTCTTTTTTTTGGTGATTTATGAAAAAAATATTGTTTCTTTTAGTTACTTTTTTATGTATTTTTTTAATATATCAGGTAAAAAATCCTAAAAAGATTAATTATGTTTCGATAGGTGATAGTCTAATTAGAGGAATAAACTCTTTTAATGTTAAAGATATTGGTTATAATGAACTAGTTAAAGAATCATTATATCAAAAAAATCAATTAGGTCAATTTAATAACTATTTTTATAATAAGACGATTAGTGGTTTATTAAAAGATATTCAAAATAATCGAACTATATGGATAGATAATCACGAATATTATATAAAAAAAGTATTACGCGAAAGCGATATTATTGTAGTAAGTGTTGGTATGGAAGAACTCTTTTATCATTATGATAATAAAGCATATTTTGATAAAATGTATAGTGATATTGAAAAATTAATTTTAGAAATAAGAAAATATGCTCAAGGGAAGATTATTTTTTTAGGTTATTTTAATCCAACAAATTATTATGATAGTGACATAGATGAGTTTTTTTGTAATATGGATAATCGTCTTAATAACATATTAAAAGAACATAATGCTATTTATATTAGTCTTTATGAATTAGTAAAAGAGAATACATATCAAGATAAATATCCATCGCCATTTTTAAATAGAAATGGTTATATTATGATAGCTAGGATGATTGAGAAATATTTGGAATAATCATAAAAAGCTTGATTTTTCCTATGTTTGTTGTTATAATATCCTAGTAATTTGTATTACTATGATTAAGTTCATGGCGAAAGGAGAATAAATAATGGCAAAGGAAGCTAAAAAGGTAGAATACGTTGATTCAGTAGTAACATGTGCTTGTGGTGAAACATTTAAAACTCGTTCAACAAAGAAAGAAATTAATGTTGAAATATGTTCAAAATGTCATCCATTTTTTACTGGTAAACAAGCTCGTGGTTCTAAAACTGGACGTGTTGATAAATTTAATAAAAAATATGGTTTTGAAAATTAGTTAGATCTTAGAATTTAACTTTTTTTTTATTATAAAATATGATATATTTATGGTGGTGATAAAAATGAAATTAGGATTTGCTTCAGACCATCGTGGTTTTAAATTAAAAAATGAATTAATAAATTATTTATCTAAAAAAGGGTATTCTATTATTGATTATGGCACTAATAGCGATATATCTTGTGATTATCCAGATTTTGCTTATAAACTAGGAAAAGGAATTGTAAATCATGAAGTTGATTTTGGTATTGCTATTTGTGGTAGTGGAATTGGTATAAGTATAGCTTTAAATAAGATAAAAGGAATTTATTGTGCTAAAGTAAGTGATGAAGAAGAAGCATTACATACAAGAAGTGATAATGATACAAATGCTATTGCGTTTGGTGAAAAAATGTCTTTTGAAAAAGCTATTAGAATTATTGAAACATTTATTACAACACCATTTTCTAATTTAGATAAGCATATAAAACGTCTTAATAAATTAAAAGATATTGAAAGTGGAAAGTATCATGCTTAAATTTTTATTATATATTGTGAGTAGTATTATTGTTATATGGTCTTTTGATGCTGTAAATATTAATAGTATCTTTAAAAAAAATCAAGTTATCAAAGCTAGAGTATTTTATGTTATTATGGTTTTAATTATTATTTATTTGCTTACTAATTTTTTATATGATTTAGCGGTTATCAAACTTTTTTAGTATAAAAGTTTGATTTTTTGTTCATAATGAAAATGTGAGGTGAATAAATGAAAAGAAAAAGAAAATCATATTTAATTCCTACATTATATTTATTATTTTTATTTTCGGTAACAGTTGGTATTTATTTTACTAAAAAAGCTTATGATAAATATACAAATACTGTAGATATGGAGAATATTACTTTTGTTACTAATACTATTTTAAATCGTACTATTCCAATAATTAATACGGTAGAAAAAATAAATAATCCTTATTCACAAGAAAATATGAAGATTGCCCGATATTATTATAATGCTAGTGATAATGAAGAACAAAAGGCAAAATCAATTGTTTTTTATGCTGATACTTATATGCCAAATACAGGAATTGATTATTATTTAGAGGAAACATTTGATGTTTTATCTATCTATGATGGCACTGTAATTGACGTTAGTGAAGATGAATTACTTGGAAAAACAGTAAAAGTAAGACATAATGGAGAGGTAATAAGTGTATATCAAAGTTTAGGAGAAGTTGATGTTAGTAGGGGTGATGTTATTCTCTCTGGACAAAAAATAGGTACGAGTGGTAAAAATAATATTGATAAAGAATTAGGAAATCATTTGCATTTAGAAATTTATAAAAGTGGTGAAACAATAGATCCTCTTAAATGCATTGGTAAAAAATTAGGTGATATTTAATCATCTTTTTTAATAGAATTTAAGGGTGAAATATGACTGAGATAGATAGAATATTAATAGAATGTCGACTTTTATTGTCTTTGAATAAAAATTATAGTGAATTATCGAATATTTTGCATGTGAATGAAGATATTATATATGATGATTTAAATAACAAATTGAAATTTTTTGATACAAAGCTGTATAATCGTGTTTATCAAGTATTAAAAGAGAAAAGTTAGTCATAATAATAATGGTGACGATATGAAAGATATAGGAATAGATTTAGGGACGGCAAATGTACTTATATATATTAAAGGTGAAGGTATTGTTTTAAATGAGCCTAGCGTTGTAGCTTTAGAAAAAACAAGTAAAAAGCCTCTTGCTTTTGGTAGTGATGCGTACCTTATGTTAGGAAAAACTCCAGGAAAGTATGAAGCAATAAAACCAATGCGTGACGGTGTAATTGCTGATTTTGATGTAACATTATTAATGTTAAATTACTTTATTAATAAAGTAAAAGGATGGGGTTTTCGAAAGCCAAGAATAATTATTTGTTGTCCAACAGATACAACAAAAGTAGAAAAAAATGCTATCCGGGAAGCAGCTGAAAGATTAGGAGCTAAAAAAGTTTTTTTAGAAGAAGAACCTAAAGTAGCTGCGATAGGAACAGGACTTGATATTAGTAAACCAAATGGTAATATGATTATTGATATTGGTGGTGGAACAACCGATATTGCTGTTTTGTCTTTAGGAGACATTGTCTTATCAAAATCTTTGAAAATTGCGGGTAATTCCTTTGATAATAATATTAAAAATTATCTTAAAGAAAAACATAAATTATTAATTGGTGAAAGAACGGCAGAACTAATAAAAAAAGAAATTGGTACTGTTGTTAAAAATGAGAATGATAAGAAAAAGTCTTATAAAGTAAAAGGAAGAGATTTAATGACTGGACTTCCAAAGACCATTATTATATATAGTGATGAAGTATCTTTAGCTTTAAAAAACGATATTGAAAAAATAATTAATGCCGCAAAGCAGGTTTTAGAAGAGACACCACCTGAACTATCAGCAGATATTATGGAAAATGGAATAATATTAACTGGTGGAGGATCTTTAATTAATGGAATGGAAAAACTATTTAGTAAAGAGTTGGAAGTAGCAGTAAAATTGGCATCTAACCCATTAACTAGTGTTGTTGAAGGTACGGGAATATTATTAGATAATATATATTTATTAGAAAGATAATCTTTCTTTTTTTCTTTTTTTCTAATATAATTAAAAAGAGGTATATATGTTTTATATAATTATTATTTTAGCTATTATCATCTTATTTTATGCGATTTATTATGTTTTAAATAAAATGAAAAATATTTCTTTTATAAAGCAGATTAATAATAAATATTTGAGATTATTATGTTTAGTCTTACCATTGGTTATTTTATATATAATTATAGGTTTAGTTAATTTTGTGATCGTGTTATTACATTTAATGTTTTTTATATTTATAAGTGAAATAGTTATGAAAATAGTTAATAAAAGTATTAAGAAGAATTATTCTTATAATTATGCTTATTTAATTGGCTTAATGATAACCGTTATTTATTTAGGAATTGGTATTTATTTAAATTATCATGTATTTGAAACACATTATGTTATTTACACTAATAAAGACTTAGGTAGCGAAAATTTTCGTATTATTCAAATATCTGATGCACATATGGGAACAACCTTTGATGGGGAAGAATTTTATAGAAAAATACAAAAATTGAGTAATATTGAATGTGATATAGTTGTTATTACTGGGGATTTTGTTGATGATGATACGAAAAGAAGTGATATGGAAAAAAGTATTGAAGCTTTTGAAGAATTAAAACCTAAATATGGCATATATTATGTAAATGGTAATCATGATAAAGGTTATTATCAATCACGTGATTTTAGTTATGATGATTTAGTTTCTAAATTTAAAGAACATAATGTTCATGTATTGGAAGATGATATTGCTAATATTAACGATTATATTTACTTAATTGGAAGAAAAGATCGCAGTGATCCATCAAGAAAGAGTATTGATGAGTTAACGATGAATCTTGATAAAAAAAAGTATGTTATTGATTTAAATCATCAACCTAATGATTATCAAAACGAAATGAATAAAGTTGATTTAGTATTATCTGGTCATACCCATGGTGGACAATTAATACCCCTTGGACTAATTGGTATATTAATGCATGCCAATGATGAAGTGTATGGATTACATACAAGAGGGAGTACTAATTTTATTGTTAATTCAGGTATATCTGATTGGGCAATAATGTTTAAGACAGGTACATATTCAGAAATTG
Source organism: uncultured Clostridia bacterium (assembly GCA_946533175.1). Classification (GTDB taxonomy): domain Bacteria; phylum Bacillota_I; class Bacilli_A; order RF39; family UBA660; genus RUG12783. The sequence continues at coordinate 2,321 of CAMNBS010000003.1, read as the reverse complement.
GTATTATTGATATTACAAATTCATAAGTTAATGTCAATGTGCGGTATTTTTTGTATAATTATAGATATTTTTTTGTTAATTTGATACAATTATTTTTGAGGTAGTTATGAGTGAAGAAGTAAAATATAGTTTATTAGTGGTTGGTGTGTGTATGGTAATTGTGGCGATAATAACGCCATTTATTAAAAAGATTGCTATTCATATTAATGCTCTGGATATTCCAGATGCCAGAAAGGTTCATACTAAGCCTATACCAAGATTAGGTGGTTTAGGTATTTTTGCAGGATTTTTATTAGGATATATGATTTTTGGCCATAACACTATTCAGATGAATTCTATTCTAATTGGAAGTTTTATTATTGTTTTAACAGGAATGATTGATGATATAAAGCCGATTAGTGCTAAAGCAAAACTATTAGGTCAAATAATAGCTAGTAGTGTTATTACCTTTTATGGAAATATTTTACTAGAGAATGTTACTATTTTAGGTTTAGATATATCTTTTGGTATTTTTGCTTATCCAATTACAATATTATTTATTGTGGCTTGTACCAATATTATTAATTTAATTGATGGATTAGATGGTTTATCCGGTGGTATTTCAAGTATTTTTTATATTTCAACAATTGTAATATGTTTCTTTCAGGGAAGATTTGGGGAACTAGAATTTTTACTATCTTTAATTATGCTAGGTAGTACCTTAGGATTCTTAGTTCATAATTTTCATCCCGCTAAAATATTTGCTGGAGATTCTGGAGCTTTATTTATGGGATTTTCTATTGCTGTACTTTCTTTATTAGGATTTAAGACTACAGCCATAACATCTGTATTTATTCCTTTAATGATTTTAGCAGTTCCTATTTTAGATACTTTATTTGCTATTATTCGAAGACTTGTTAATCATAAAAAAATAAGTGAACCAGACAAGCAACACTTGCATCATCAATTATTAAAAATGCGTTTTTCACATCGCAATACCGTATTAATTATTTATGGTATAAATATTCTCTTTGCTATAGCATCAATCTTGTATACATTGAATGATACAAAAGATATTTTTATTGGTCGTATTATTTATGGAATATTATTTATTATTGTGTTAGTATTTGTTTTAAAAACGGATATTATTACTAGTAAAAGATTATTCAAAAGAGAAAATAAAGAATAATCTTTTTTCTTTACAGTTAAAGTTTTTTTTGAAGAAAAAATGTAAAAAAATCTTGCCATAATATGGCATTTTTGATACGATAAAGTGGTGCGTGTTAGGTTGCTTAAATAAAAAAAAGAAAGAGAGATATTAACGTGGTTAGAGGTAGAGTTAAGTGGTTTAATAATGAAAAAGGGTATGGTTTTATTGAATATACAGATAAGGATGATATTTTCGTCCATTATTCTGCAATTAATCAGGATGGTTATAAGAGTTTAACGGAAGGACAATGTGTTGAGTTTACTTTACTTGATACATCGAAGGGATATCAGGCAACAAATGTATCAGTAGTAAATGATGAAATCATTGTGTAATTTGATATGTTAGCAGTAAAAAAGACCACTAGCAAAGGAAAATAATTGTTAGTGGTTTTATTATGTAAATAATTTTTTTTATCATGTAAAATCGTAGTAATTTTAACTGTTTTGTGATATATTATTTATACAAGGAGATGATAATATGGAGATACTTATCAGAGGAAACAAAGTTGAAATTACTGAATCAATGAAAGGGTATGTCAAAGAAAAATTAAGTAAACTTGACAAATATTTAGTTGATCAAAAAGCAAAGGCAACCGTTTTAGTAAAGGTTCGTGGTTATACTCAAAAAGTTGAAGTAACTATTCCCCTTAAAACTCTAATTTTACGAGCTGAAGAAGAACAACAAGATTTTTATGCAGCAGTTGATTTATTAATTAATAAATTAGAAAGACAAATTCGCAAGAATAAGGCTAAATTAGAATCACGTAATAAATCTAAAGCAAAAGAATTTAATATTGATGATGTACTAGAAATAGAAGAAAATAATGATGTTGTTAAACGTAAAAAAGTTGATGTTAAACCAATGAATGCTGAAGAAGCTATATTACAAATGGATTTATCAGGACATGATTTTTATATGTATAAAGATAGTGATACTAATACAGTATGTGTTGTATATAAACGTAAAGATCAAGGTTATGGAATAATAGAAAGTTAATAAAGAATAGTTTTGAGTATATTTATAAGCTAAATTAAAACATTCAATTTAAAGATAACTTTCAAGACAAATTCAAAGTAAAAGACTAGTCAATAGTCTTTTTTTTTGATAGAATAATAGATATATAGGGAGTGAC
>CAMNBS010000002.1 GCA_946533175.1 uncultured Clostridia bacterium | reverse complement strand
GTAATACCAACAATATTAATTAATTTATTTTTTTGACTTTTTTTCATACTATCTCCTATGATAATTACATTGTATCAAATAATCTTATAATTGTCTATAATATAAAAGAAAAAGTATCAAAATTATTGACACTTTACTCTTTTTCTACAAAGTTATTAAACTTATCTATTTCTGTCGTATTTAAATTGGTTTCTTGTAATTTTTCAAACAAATTTTTCTGTTCACGAGTTAACTTTTTAGGAATAATTACTTTATAAATTATATACATATCACCAGTTCTTCCGGTAGTACTATTTTTAATACCACGATTTTTTATACGCTCTTTGTCACCCGTTTGAGTACCAGATGGAACAGCTAGTGTAATAACACTTGATATAGTACGAATATCTTTTTTACATCCAAGGGTTGCTTCGGTAATAGTAAGAGGAACCTCTAAATAAATATCATCATTATCTCTTTTAAAATAATCATGTTCTCGAACAGTAAATTCCAAATACAAATCGCCATTTTCTCCACCATCACTGCTTGCTTCACCTTTACCACTTAAACGAAGACGATTTCCGGTATCAATTCCACTTGGAATTTTAACAGTTAATGTTTTATTCTCCCTAATAACTCCGGTTCCACGACATTTAGTACAATGTTTTTTATAAGTACTTCCTTCACCATGACAAGTAGGACATGTTGTTTTGGTCATAAAAGAACCAAATAAAGTTGATTGCTCTTTTGTAACCATTCCACTTCCATGACAAGTTGAACATGTTGACTTATCAAAACCACCTTCTCCATCACAGGAAGGACATTTACTACTTACATCAACACTTATATTTTTTTCACAACCAAAAACAGCTTCTTCAAAAGTAAGATTTATTTCTTTTAATATATCTCTTCCACGACTTTTTCTTTTTCCACGAGAACGGGAAGAAAAACCATAACCATTACCAAAAACATTTTCTAAAATATCATCTAAATTAATATCAAAGCCCGAAAAATCAAATCCACCCGCTCCGCCAAAACCAGCTTGTCCATTATTTTCAAAGGCTGCATGACCAAACTGATCATATTGACTTCGTTTATTTTTATCCGATAAAACAGCATAAGCTTCTTGCACTTCTTTAAATTTTTCTGGAGCATCAGGATCTTTATTTATATCAGGATGATATTTTTTAGCTAGTTTTCGAAAGGCACTTTTGATTTCATCTTCAGAAGCATTTTTAGATACTCCTAATACCTCATAATAATCTCTTTTTTCCATAGTACATCTTTACTCCTCACTATTATAAATTTTATGGAAATCATTGATAATGTCCTCAAAGGCTTTTATTGCGCTTAAATATACATCATTATCAAAAACTGAAACACCTGCAATTTTAAGTTCATCAGCAGGATACATACTTCCACCTGTTTTTAAGAAACTTAAATAATTTTCTAAAGCATTTCTTTCACCATTTAAAATTCCTTGAACAATTTTGGTAGCACAAGATAATCCAATAGCATATTTGTAAACATAAAAATCATAGTAGAAATGTGGAATTCGCATCCATTCATTTTTTATTAATTCATCACAAACAACATTATCACCAAAATACTTTTTTACTAATCGATAATAACAAGATGATAGATACTCATTAGTCAATATTTTACCTTTTTCTAAATCAGCATGCATATCACGCTCAAATTCAGCAAACATAACTTGACGGAAAATAGTTCCTTTATATAATTCCATTAACTGATTTAACAAAAATAATTTTTCCTTTTTATCTTTGCTCTTTTTTATTAAAAAATGTACCAATAAAAGCTCATTAACAGTAGAAGCAACCTCAGCTACAAATATATTATAACTTGACAAATTATATGGTTGATTATGACATGAGTAATATGTATGCATAGAGTGACCTAATTCATGAGCAAGTGTGGTAACATCTTCATATTTTCCTTCAAAATTAAGCAATAAGTATGGTTTTGTATCATAAAATCCAGATGAGTAAGCTCCACCTCTTTTACCTTTAGAATTATACTTGTCTATCCATCTTTCATCAAAAGCTTTCTGTAAATTATGAAGATAATCTTCTCCTAAAACACTCAAAGCTTTCATAACAATATCTTTAGCTTCATCAAAAGTATATGATTTATTAATATTTTCAACCATTGGAACATATATATCATATAAATGTAATTTATTAACTTTTAAGCATTCTTTTTTTAAATCATAATATTTATATAATACAGGAAGATTATTATTTATTATTTCAATTAATTTATTGTAAACATCAGTATTAATATTATCTTTATATAAACTAGCTTCTAAACTAGAATTAAAATGCTTTATTTTAGCCATACTGGTTAATAATTCAACATTACCACTAAATGTTTTAGCAAGTGTATTTTTGTATTTTTCATAAGTACTTAATAATTTAGTAAAAGCTTTTTTACGTAAATTTCTATCTTGACTTCGAATAAAAGAATTATAATTACTTTCTGTCAATTCAACCATTTTACCATTCACTTTAATATTTGGAAATGTCATATCGGCATCAGTTAAAGCTTCAAAAGTTTCTTCGCTAGTGAAACTCTTGGATAACGTTGATAACATCTTTTCTATTTCTTCACTTAAAGAATGTTTTTTGTAGCGATAAATACTTTCTAAATTAAAGCGATATTTCGCTAATTTTGATTCTTCTTGTAAATATTTTTCTACAATACTATAATCTTCTTTAAGTAATTCTGGTATAACAAAACTAGTTAAAACACTATATTCCTGTAATAAATTAGTTACTCGACCTTCTTGTTCTTGAAATTTGGTATTCGTAGTGTCAACATCTAAACTTAAATGAGCATAATAATATAATTTATATAACTCTCGTTCGATTTCATCACTAACTTCTAAAAAAGAAAGTAGTGTTTGACTATTATTTAATATTCTTCCTTTATAATCACCTATTTTTTTTAAATCTTTTTGAGCATGTTCTAATGTCTTATTAAACTCATCATCATTTTTAAAGATATATGTTAAATCCCATGTATCATTGATATTTATTTCACTACGAATTTTCTGTTTCATATTTTTCCTTTCCTATATTAAGTAAAGGTCCTAGTAAACTAGGACTACTTCACTTTTATTTTTCTTCATAAGAAGCATCTTGAACACCATCATCTTTTTTCTCTTCTTTTGCTGCTTCATTATTTTGATTAGCTGCTTGTTCTTTTTGAATATTTTCATAAACTTTTGTTGCTAAAGCCATAGCTTTTTCTTGTAATTTATCTTTCTTTGTCTTAATATCTTCAATATCTTTCTTTTCAAGAGCTTCTTTTAAGTCTTTAATTAATTTTTCTGTTTCTTCTTTTTCTTCATTAGTAATCTTATCACCCAAATCTTTAATTGATTTTTCGGTTTGGAAAACTAATTGTTCAGCTTCATTTAATAAATCAGCTTCTTCTTTGCGCTTTTTATCTTCTTCAGCATGTTCTTCTGCTTCACGACGCATTCTATCTATTTCTTCTTCACTTAAATTAGTATTAGAAGTAATAGTAATTGATTGACTCTTATTTGTACCTAAGTCTTTAGCAGATACATTAACAATACCATTGGCATCAATATCAAATTTAACTTCAATTTGAGGAACTCCACGTGGTGCAGCTGGAATACCTGTTAATTGGAAATTACCCAATGTTTTATTATCATTTGCCATACTTCTTTCACCTTGAAGTACATGAATATCAACAGCTGGTTGATTATCAGCCGCAGTTGAGAATACTTGTGATTTAGATGTAGGAATTGTTGTGTTACGAGGAATTAAAACTGTCATAACTCCACCCAATGTTTCAATACCTAATGATAATGGTGTAACATCAAGTAAAACAATATCATTTACTTCACCAGTTAATACTCCACCTTGAATAGCAGCACCCATTGCAACAACTTCATCTGGGTTAACTTCACGAGATGGTTCTTTGCCTAATTCTTTTTTAACTAAATCATATACCATTGGAATACGTGTTGAACCACCAACAAAGATAACTTTATCAATATCGCTAGCACTCATATTAGCATCAGATAAAGCATCGCGAACAGGTTTTAATGTACTTTCTACTAAATCACGAATTAAATCTTCAAATTTAGCTCTTGTTAGGGTCATATCAAGATGAAGTGGTCCATCTGCACTTTGCGAAATAAATGGAGCTGATACTTGTGTACTTGACATACTTGACAAATCTTTTTTAGCTTTTTCACTTATTTCTTTTAATCTTTGCATTGCCATCTTATCTTTGGATAAATCAACACCATTATCTTTCTTAAACTCACTAACAAGGTAATCCATTAAACGATTATCAAAATCATCACCACCTAAATGGTTATTACCAGCGGTTGATTTAACTTCAAAAACTCCATCACCAAGTTCAAGAATAGATACATCAAATGTTCCACCACCAAGATCATATACTAAAATAGTTTGAGTTTTATCTTGTTTATCAAGACCATATGCTAAAGCAGCAGCTGTTGGTTCATTAATAATTCTTTCAACATTAAGTCCTGCTATCTTACCTGCATTCTTTGTTGCTTGTCTTTGAGCATCATTAAAATATGCTGGTACAGTTATTACTGCACGATCAACTTTTTCACCAAGATAATTTTCAGCATAATCTTTCATATAAGAAAGAATCATTGCTGATATTTCTTCTGGCGTATATTCTTTATCTTCTAATTTCGTTTTTTCACTAGTTCCCATTAATCTTTTAACAGAACTTTTTGTATTAGGATTAGTTATTGCTTGACGTTTAGCAGCGTCTCCAACAATCCTTTCTCCTTTTTTGAATGCTACAACTGAAGGAGTTGTACGATTTCCTTCTGGATTAGGGATTACTGTAGCAGTTCCCCCTTCTAGTACAGCAACACAAGAGTTTGTTGTACCTAAATCAATTCCTATAATTTTACTCATAATTAATCATTCCTTTCTTTCGAGCAATTTATTCGCTAACTTTAACTAAAGCAGCACGTAATAATTTATCTTTTATCATATAACCTTTTTGTAATACTTCGATGACCATACCTTCTTCCACACCATCACGTTTTTCCGTCATCAAGGCTTGGGAAGTATTATGATCAAATTTTTTATTTAAGCAATCAATCTCACATACTTCAAATTTATTAAGTATATTTTTCAAATTATTATACATAATTTTAAATCCTTCTAAATACTTTTGAACATCCAAGGACATTCTTTCCGAAGGAACATTTAAAGCACGTTCTAAACTATCAACAATACTGATTATTTCCAGTGCAAAATCAAAGTTTTTATATTTTAACATATTCTGTGTTTCTTCTTCCCGGCGTCGTTTATAATTTGCAAACTCAGCTTGCTGATATAAAAGTTTATTTTGTAATTCTTGAACATTTTCAGAAAGAGCTTTTATCATCTCATCTTTTTTTTCTTGCTCTTCTTTATTTTCTTGTCTTTTATTTCTTCGATCATGTCTTTTCTTCAACTTTTCTAATTTTTCTTGTTGTTCTTCTTCATTTTTAATATTTTCTTCCATCGTTACCTCTCAATCTGTTTTTTTATATAATCAAGTAAGTTTACAACTCTTGAATATTCCATTCTTTTAGGTCCAATAATAGCAATTGTACCATTATCTTTATCCGTTTTATAATTTGTTTTGATAACTGTAACATCATCATCCAAATTATTTTCTTTACCAATATAAACACTAATATCACTTTGATTATTCTGGTCATTATTTTCATTAATGCTTAACATGGTCTTTTCATCATCTAATTTTTCAAAGATGTCTTGAACTTTCCCAATTTCATTAAACTCTTTATGTTTGAAAATATTGTTTTTCCCAACAACATTAATATTTCGTGTAGACATATCTTGAAAAACATCATAGAAAGCATTATATAACATCTCATGCTGTTTAACATATTTTCCAATAATAGGTTTAATTTCAAATTCTAGTTTACTATTTATTTCATCTATTGGTGTTCCAACAATTAAGTCATTAATTAATTTAACTGTATTTTTAATATCATCTAAGCTAACATCCGTAAGTCTTAAATCTTTATGTTCAACAAATCCTTTATCTGTTACCACCAAAACAACTACTTCAGTATTACTAATTGGTACAACACTAATTTCTTTTAATTTATTATCATGGGATTTCTCATCTAGAATAACTGATGTATAACTAGTAATATCCGCAACTATTTGTAAACTCTTTGTAATAACATCTGAAAGTTCTAACTGTTGATTATCAAAAATTGTTTGTAATTTGAAAACATCTTCACCATTTAATTCCTTAAGTTCCATTAAATTATCCACATAATAACGATACCCCATTTCGGATGGTACTCTTCCACTTGATGTATGCGTTTTTTCAAGATAACCTAATTCTTCTAAAGTCATCATTTCATTTCGAATAGTCGCACTAGAACATTTTAATTTATCACAAATTAAGCTTGACGGTACAGGATGAGCAAGTTTAATATAAGAAATTACAATTAATTTCAATATTTCTTTTTGTCTTTTGGAAAGCATTATTCACCTCCATAAATAGCACTCTTCTTTTTTGATTGCTAATCTCATTATAATATTATGTTTAGCACTTGTCAATATATGATTGCTAATTTTTTTTATTTTTTAAATTTAAATAGACTTAATACCGTTTGATATCAAGTCTATTTAATTAGTAACATATATTTATCTATAAAATCATTTATTAATTATCTTATCTATATCATCAATTAAATTTCCATTAAATCTTTTAAAATACGATACATTTACAAAAGCAATAGATGACTTATATTTCTCTCTTCCTAAAAAATTATTTTTGGAATATCTTACAACCGGTTGAAATATTAAAGATGGATTTATTGGCATGTCACCATTATCGTAAAAAAATGGATAATATATATCTAATCCAGAACCAACATACGAATTTTCTTTATAGGAATTGCAAACATCAATAGGATTATATAAAATTTTGTACTCTTTTGATCAAAAACATCCTTACTTGATATACTCTTTTTTTAAAATTTCCATATATATTTCATCAGTTAATTGTCCATTAAAATAAAAGCATTCATGCCGTTTTCCGATTTGCTTAAATCCAATTTTTTTATAAACATTAATGGCATTTTTATTTAAATCATAAACTTTCAAAAATATATTATTTAAATTCAAGTAATTAAATGCATAATTTAAAAGCAATTGGATTGCTTCGGTTCCATATCCTTTATGCCTATCTTCACTATTTCCTATAAAGATTCCTAATTCTGCCCGTTGATTTAATTGATCATAATCCATTAAACTAATATTCCCAACTAATTTATTATTTTCTTTCACAACAATAGCAAAATTATATTTTTCATTTTCTATTCTTTCTAAATAATCCTTTTCAGATTTTTCTGTTATTATATTTGTATATTGGGTTATAAACTTAGCTGTATCATAATTATTCATCCAATTTGTATATATTTCATAATCATCACTATTTATTGGTGATAAATAAATTTTTTCTCCTTCTATTTTTTTATAATACATAAATCCTCCTTATATTCTAAAAAATCTTTCAGCATTTTTAGATAATACTTTTTCAGCATCACTTTCAAAAATATAATTTACTATATTCTCTACAAATAAAAAATCATATTTTTATGTTTATGTCAATACATAAAACTTTCATTTTTCTATTCCACCTTTTCAAATGTAAAAAAAAGAATTACAAAAATAATTCTATAGTTCTTTATCTATCAAAGGTTATTTTACCAATCTTACCTTCTTTTAAGTCATTTATAATAATGGTATAAACTTTATCCAAATTTACAACACCACCTTTTTCAAGACAACCTCTTCTTTTTCCAATACTATCAAAAACAATATTAAAATCATCAATATTATCTATTTTATATTTATCTAATAATAACTTTGGATAATAATTATATAATGTCCTAATTATATACATTGATATATCCTCTTTATTTAAAATTTCTTCTTTAATACTTGATAAAGAAGCAAGATTTAAACCAACTATTTCATCTTCTATTTTTGGCCACAATATACCTGGTGTATCCAAAAGTTCTATATTCTTATTAAGCTTTATCCATGACAAGTTTTTAGTAACTCCAGCTACATTACCCGTTTTAGCAACATTACGTTCTGCTAAACGATTAATTAAAGTGCTTTTACCAACATTAGGAACTCCAATTACTAAAGCTCTATAATTTCTTTTATTAAGTCCTTTTTCCAATCTTTTTTCATTAATGCTTTTTAATATTTCTTCTGTTTTATCAAGAATTAATTTATTAATATTACTATTTTCTTTTAAATTAGTTTTTATAACAATATATTTTTTTTGATATTCATTAACATATTTATCAGTAATACTTTTATCACATAAATCATATTTCGTAAAAATCATTATTCTTGGTTTATCATTAATCAATTCATCTAAATCTATAATTCTACTTGACTTTGGCATTCGTGAATCAATTATTTCATATACTATGTCAATTAATGCCAACTTTTCTTTAATTTCTCTCTTGGTCTTAGCCATATGGCCAGGATACCAGTTTATATTAGTTTTATTTTCGTTCATTTGGATCACTCCTTTCATATAAATCAATAAAATTATACCATAAAAAAGACGAAATTTAGTATATTTTCGTCCATTTTTAAGTCATTTTAATGGTTACTAAAAACCGTAATCAAATTTAGTCTATAGTTTCCAGGTCATATGGCTATAATATCTCATTCTAATGTAGAATAAACTAGTTTATTGAACTATACTCGTTTATATTAGTTAGCAAAACAAAATCGTTTTTTCCAACTTGATGCCATATTTCCAAATCATTATTTTTAAAACCAACTTTACTTTTTAAAATTACTTCATACGGGAATCCCTTAGTAAGTACCCTACTAATCCTACACAATTTAAGATTTTTACCGTTTGAAAATGTTCCAGAACTATTCATAGACATAGAATCAGATGTTAATTCTATGGAAACATCATCTAAACTATTACTAAAAGCAAAAGCAAAGCTTGGATTTGGTTCAATTAATTTTAAAACCTCAATCTTTATTTTTAATTCTTTATTATTGATTCTTTCGATACTACATAACAAGTTATTAAATTTTTTATTATATTCTTTGGTATCATTATTATCAATCAAGTCAAACATGTTTCTTAAAGTGTTATCAAAACCATCCACATACATATCCAAATATAAAGTATTAGTCAATATTTGTGGCGGAAAACAATCATCAATTTTTATTGGTACAAATTTTATTCCTTCTTTTGTGGCTTTATATAAAGCACTTTGCCATTCCAACCCCACCATAGAACTATTTAATGAATTATTACTAATAAAGAAGAAAAACCATTTACACTTGGAAAGGCCTTCATCCATTTTTCCAATTATACTTTCACCTGGTTTAATTGACCAAGAATCATAAAAAATATTTTCTTGACCATATATTTCTTTCAATTTTATAGCAATTGGTTCGACTATATCCTTATCTTTATAATTATGACTTAAAAATATCATCATCAAAACCTCCTTTAAATCAATACATAATTATAGTATTAAAACTGTACTTACTATTTTATTTTTTTTATCTCTATTCCTAATACACCATATTTTTCTTGTTCATCTTTTGAATAGTATTCTTCCATATCTTTTGGATTAGCAATTTCGTTATTTTTATATCCCATAGCCACCTTATCAAAATGTTTATACAGTTCTTCAAAAGATGGATAATGATATAAATTTTCAATTTCAACTAACATTTGTTCTAAAGTTTCTCTATTAGTAAATTCAATTAAATCTTTTATCTTTAATAATTGTCTCTTTTCATCATTTAATCTTAACTCAATTGTTTTTGTACCATTTTTTATATTTGTGTATGGTCCATTATTTAATTTCATTTCATGTTTCATAATTTCACCTCTTTTACTGTGAGTTACTGTCCCGTAATCAATACTTTAATTCCTACGCTATTTTTAGGATATTTTAGTCATTTTTGACTATTTTTTATTAATTTTTAATATTTTTTATTGTAAGCATGTAAGACATTAATCTTCGCAAGTTCTTATAAATAAAGGATTTCTCCAAAAGTTACTATAAACTGTAATCAACCAGTTGATATTGGTTTTGTCTAGCCCAGCATTTCCATTTGTATTACTCATAAGAATCACTCCTTTTTGTAAGAAACTTTACTTATCAATTATAACACAAAATTTTAATTATTTAGATACCTCAGAGCATCTTCATATAAATTTTTATATTTAAATGTAATTTCTACATTACCTTCGTTTGTTATATAAATAACATCAATTAATTCTTGCAAAACTTCTTTGGTTATTTTTTTTATTTTTTTATTTCTTTTAAAATGCTCAATCCATGAATCATTCTTTTTTATTCTTTTATGTTCAACAAAGAAAATATAAATAGCCATCCACATATTTTCAATATATCTTCCTATTAAATAAAAAATACGTAACCATATTGTTAAAATAAATCCCATAAACAAAGATTCAATACCTGGACTTACATAAACATATATATCTGTTATACTTCGAAGTAAACCTGCTAGTATTGTTCCACCCTGGAAAATATTAACACCATTAATACCAACGATATAGGCATTATTACTATATAATAAACATGAAAAGATAAACCATAAAAGAAAATAAATAACACTACTTGGTAGCATAAGCATTAATATATCAAACGATGCAAAACGATGTCGTATTGATTCGATTATTTTTAATAAAAAACCACTTTTAACATTTTGTTTATTTTTACGAAACATCTTACCAAAAAAAATATTTTTAAATAAACCTAGTCCTGTTTCAATGAATGCCTGTAAATGACCATTAGACCAAAGAAGACGCTGGCGTAATGCTATTTTCAAATTAACAGGTTGTTCATCATAAAACATAGCTTTATCATTATAAGAAATATGGTATCCCTCTTTAACAGCATCAACAGTAAATGCTCTATCTTCTGTTAATGAAGTATATTTCCAACCATTTTTTACAAGTTCATTACTAAATAAAAAACCAGTTCCTTGAATATTAGTAGCAAGTCTTAAAATACTTCTAGCACGATGCGCTGTTCTAATGCTTCTAAGCCAATGAATTGCGTAAGTTGATGCAATCCAATTCTCATCAAAATTTTTAGTATTACGATATGATGTAATTATCTTTTCACCAGCATCAAAAACAAAGTATCCTTCGAAACTATTAATTTTATAGTCACGCTCTATACACTCAAATAAATATTTTAAAGCAAACCCCTTTGTTTTATTCTTTAAATCATGTCTTTTATAACATATAGCACCATGCTTTTCACTAACCTTTTTTGTATTATCAGTACAATTATCACAAATGACAAAAGTAGTAATTAAATCTTTTGGATAATCTTGTTTATTAATACTATCCAATAAATTTCCAATAACTTTTTCTTCATTTCTTGTTGCAATTACAATAGCATATTTATGATTATTTTTAGCTTTAGGAAATATTCTTGTAAAAAAGATACCAATTATTAAATAAAAAGTTTTATATATACCTAAAATGGCAAGTATATGGTATACCCACCATAGAATACTAGAACCACTATTATACCAACTACCAATAGTTTTAATTAGAGAATTAAAAAAACTACTCATACTACAATCCCTTTCATACTAATGATAATATAATAGAGAAAAAAAGATATAAAAAAATTGTGTTTATTATACACAATTTTTTTAATTTGTCTTTAATGTTAAGTAACCGGGATTACTTGTACCACCATCAATGATTGCTCTTGTTTTGTCAATATAGCTAGCATTAAAGGTAGTTCCTGCTCCACCTACTAAAGATGTACAATTAGAAAACATACTACCTGAATCCGTTACTTTAGTTGTATCCCATGTATTTGATACATATATTGTTTTTAAGTTTCTACAACCATCAAACATAAGACTCATATCAGTCACTTTGTTTGTTATAGCATTACTTAGATAAACTTCTTCAACGCCACTCGCACTATAAAATGCCCCATATGCGCTTGTTCCAAAGTTAAAATTATTCATAATTATAGTTTTTAATTTAATATCAGAAGCAAACATACCATATGTATTAGATAAACTATTATTTCCCCACCCAGATATATCAATTTCTTCTAAATTGTCCATATATCTAAACATATAATACATATTAGTTACTTTACTTGTATTTAAATGTTTTAAATCTAGTTTTGTTATAGAATCACAATTATCAAACATATACTGCATGTTTGTCACATTACTCGTATCGATTCCAGCTAAATTAACATTTTCTAATAATGGACAATGACCAAATAGGTCTTGCATACTTGTTACTTTACTTGTGTTTGCATTACTTAAATCAACAGTCTTTAATTTTGAAAAATATTGAAACATTGCATAAAAACTACTAGATGATATATTAGGTCCACTAAAATTTGCTCCACTTAAATTAATACTTTCCAATACACCTTTTAATGGGTAAAAAATACTTGAAGAACCATCAAATGAATTAATTCCACCAAAATTAAAATTAGACATATTTATATTTTTTAAACTAGTACAATTATAAAACATATAACCAACACTATATAAATTGTTTCCTCCTAATCCTGATAAATTTACATTTATTAATTTCGTACAACCAGAAAACATATTTGACATATCCCTTAATGTTGTTGTTTCTATTCCAGTAAATATAACACTTTCCAAATTATCACATCCACTAAACATGCTATTCATTGTTTGTACACTATTAATATTTAAATTATTTAAATCAATACTTACAAGCGCATCACAGTCAGAGAACATATATTGCATATCTGTTACATTTTGTAAATTAGCGTTATTTATCTTAACTAATGCTAATGATTTACAACTGTAAAACATGTCATATACAGTAGTTACACTACTCATATTCATTCCACTTAAATTAATACTTTCTATTTCGCTATATGCAAACATATACCGCATATCTGTAACATTACTTATATCTAATGTATTTAAACCGATGATATTTTTTAATTTTGTGCAACTATAAAACATATCATACATGCTAGTAACACCACTAGTATTGGCATTTGTTAAATCTATTGTTTCCACATTTGGAAGATATGCAAATGCATAATAATAATTACTATTATTATAAAAATTAACTTGACCAAAATTAAAATTTTTCATTATTATTTCAGTTAGAGCATTGCAATTATAAAACATATAACCTATAGCATTTAAATTATTGCTTCCTAATCCTGATAAATCAATACTTGTCAAGCTACTACAACCTGAAAACATATATTGCATATCTGTAACATTACTTGTATCTAATGTATTTAATCCAATTATACTTCTTAACTTGTTACAATTATTAAACATATCATACATACTAGTAACACTTGATGAATCAACATTTTCAAATATGATTTTTTCCACACTTGTGAATTCTTTAAATAAAGAATTGCCTGTTACCCACTTTGTCTTACCACTACTTGCTATATATAATATATATGCAGGTTCATTATCTATTTGTTTAAGATTATTTGATGTGTCTTCATTAACTAAAAACTTTGGTTTGATATTTAATAATTCATTACTTGTTCCTGTTGGGGTTACTTCCATCGGCTCTATCCATGCAAGTACTTTTCCAGTATCTTGATATGTTAAATCAGCTTTTGTTCCATTACTTTCTTCACCAACAGAAGCATCATACCTTCTTTGCATTCTAAGTGGTGTTTCTTCTATAAACCTTATTTCTTTTATATTTACTGCACTTTTATTTATATTAATATTATTCATTAAATTTGGTGTTGTATATGGATCTACCCAAACTCCTTCATTCGCTTCTACTCTTATTTTAAAGGATAATTCATGACCTTCTTGTTGAATACTATTCCATTCTTCCGTTGTAAATATAGTTCTACCTCTTTGCCATTCTATATTTTCTTCCGGTGTATCTGTTATTGCTATTTTATCTTTATCAATATATGCCTTTATATTTAAATTTCCTTCTATTCCCTCTTGTCCTGGTGCAATATAACCAACAACTAAATATTGTCCATCTACTACAACTCCTCCCGATAAAACTTTATGCATTGACATATTTCCACCACGATTATCAAAATAATCAGGATCATTATTACCTAAATCAGTTGTACTTGTTATATATAGATTTAATGGTACCTTTTTATTATTAACAGTAATGTTAACATCTTCTGCTGTAACTAAATATTCTATTCCATATTGATATGTTGTATCCCCATTAATATTAATTGTTACGTTATTTCCTTCTTCTAAAGCATTATCAATATCTTCACTATCTATTGGAAATATATTTGTTAAATTTATTCTTCCATCTTGAGTTGAATTAAAAGCTATTCTTCCTACACTTATTGTATTAGCATTTCCTGTTCTTGTATAATTAAAGAATGCTACAGTAACACCTAGTGTAATACTTAATACTCCCACTATTCCTAAAATACTTACTATTAATTTTCTTTTTTTAGTTGCATCCATCATTTAACACTCCTCCTACCTATTATAATTATATATTACATTCGCACAAAAAGAAAGACTTTTTTTTACCTATAACAAAGTCTTTTAATTACTCATTTCTTTAAAATAATTATATTTAAGTACTAAATCATTCTTTTTAATTAAATATTCAGCATAATTATTTTTTTCTTCTAAAAGTTCAGAAGATATTTTCTTATTATTAACAACACTACCATCTTCTACATAATAACTTCCATCATACCAAGATAAATCAGGGAATACTACAAATGGTTTAATTTTTTTTGAAAATATATCTTGCCCTATATACCATTTTTCATTATATTCTATTCCAAGTAAATTTAAAACAGTTGGTAAAATATTCATTTGTGTTGTAACTTTTTTTACTTCTTCCTTTTTTAAATTTTTACTCCATATAAAGAATGGTGTATGATTAATTAAATTAGTTTCTATACTCTTACCATTTTTTTAGTATTTCATAATCAGATACAGTATATAAATAATGATCAGCATAAGCAATAATTATTGTATTATCATATAAATTATTATCTTTTAATGCTTTTATTAATAACCATATCATATAATCAGTCTCTTTTGCTTGTCTCTTAATACAATCTTCTTCTGTTAATTCTAAACTCTCTAGAAATACATTTTTTTCACTATTATCAATATTTTAAAGTTCTTTTTCATAATCAAGTTTTAATAATTTATTACATACTCCTCTTTTAGCATCAAAAGGTAAATGATTACTATAAGTAATAATGTAATTCATAAATTTTCCATTATTATTAAACATTTCATTGTAGAATGTTTCATTAAGAATAAGTTCTCTATCCAACTGATATGATGTATCAGAATATATTCCTAAATCCTGAAGTCCAAAATAATTATCATATCCCCAATTAGAATAATTAATTCCTCTTGAAAAATATTCTTTAGAATTCATATGAAAAGCTTTTATACTATAATCTTTTTGTTTTAATAAATTAGCAAGTGAAATCGCTGCTTCATGAGAAATAGGCATATCAAGAACACGACTTGTTCTTTCAATAATCATACGAAGTTCATCTTCATCATAATATTTTAATTTACAAGTAATACCAAATCTATCACGAAGTGGACTTGTCAAATCACCTGCTCTTGTTGTAGCTCCAACTAAAGTAAATGGAGGCAAATCAATTTTAATACTTCTTGTATTTGTATCATTTCCAACTACTATATCTAAAGTAAAATCTACCATAGCAGGATAAAGTATTTCTTCAATAAATCTTGGCATTCTATGTATTTCATCAATAAATAATACATCACCTGGTTCTAATGTTGATAATATTGCTGCCAAATCGCCAGATTTTTCTATAGCAGGACCCGATGCTGTTTTTAAAGAAACACCTAATTCATTTGCTATTATATTTGCTAAAGTTGTTTTACCAAGTCCTGGTGGACCATATAAAAGTACATGATCAAGTGGTTCATTTCTAAGCTTTGCAGCTTCTATAAATACTTTAATGTTTTCTTTTACTTCACTTTGGCCAATATATTCATCTAAACTTTCTGGTCTTATATTATTATTTTCTAAATCTTCTTATTTGCTCTCTACTTTCTCCAACTTGCTCTCCTAATATTTCATCTTTTCTTTTATCTTACACCGATGGTGTCATAGATTTTATTGCATCATATTTCATCTTATATGCCATTGCTTTTTCACTTGGTAATATTTTTTCTCTTTGAAGATTAGAATCTACCATCAAGACAATAGCTTCCTCATCTGAAATATTTTTAACTATGCATGGAATTTTCTTTATTCCTTGTTCTTTGCATATTTGCATTCTTCTATGTCCAGATAACATTTCATATTTTCCATCATCTCTCTTTCTAACAATTGCAGGAACTAATACACCACTTTCCATAATGCTATTTCTTAATTCTTCATAATTAAGATCATTAGTAATTTTAAAAGGATGATTTGGAAATTTTTTAATATCTTTTACATCAATTTCTATTACCTCTTCTTTCATAAATCCTCCTAAATTTTTGCATAAAAAAAGTCAGATATAACTATCTGACAAATTTATATAAAAACACTCTTTTTTCTAAAAGTTAGACCGTCAATACCACCCTTTTTAAATATTGCTATTTTTGGATGATTTTTACCGAATTTTATCAAATTTTAGTTTTTTTTTACTTTTTTTAATAAAAAAATGTAATAAGTAAACATTCATTTTCCCTTGATTTTATAGGGTTTTATAAAAATGTTTGACTAAATCCATACCAAACAGTTTATATTAGTTTTATTTTCATCCATGAGTATTACCTCCCTAATTTATTCATAATTTGTTCAATATCTTTAGCTTGTTTAAAGACACTTTTTCTTCTTTCATTTTAATCACTTCCTTTTATAGGGGTTGTTAATTCTATATGATTTCCTTCACTATCAATAAATTCAACTACATAATTACTTTCAATTTTAGTTAAAGGAAAACAAATCTCTAGCTTTTCTATTTTTCTTTTTAGTGTTTCTATACTATCTACTTCTATACTAGGCAAACAATTACTTCCAAAAGTATGTGGCTCTTTCATTTTTTTATATGCAAATAAACCAAATCTAAAACCATCAATATCAAATACAGAATAAATAGAATCATTTTTTATAGGACTCTTCTCAAAGAAATCTGTATAGAAATTTATCGCCCTTTGCATATCATCAACGCATATATATAATGATTTTATTTTCATATTTTTTCACTTTCTTCCATTAATAAATCAAAATCTGATTTATATAATTTATCTTGTTTTACTCTATATTTTTCAAATTCAGTTAATGCTTTGTCGCACGCTATTTCATGAGATATTTTACCAGCATCTTTTAATATATCTAAATCATCAGCAAGTAAATATTTATCAATTCTTGTCGCCCAATCTTCCATTGTCATTGGAATATTTCTCTTTGCCCTATTCTCTGCTAAATCTAAAAATGCCGAAACTATTCTTTCTAAACTTTCTAATTCATTTTTAGATAAATAATTTTTAGCAATTACAACATCAGTTTCTAAAATTTTTCCATTAGGAGAATTCTTCCATGAGGTAAGCCCCATATTATCTTTTTTTGAATCAGCACGATTATATATTATTTCAGCTGCAGTTTGATGAGATACAGTATAATGCATTTTGTTTTGTACTTTTTTAAAAAATTTAATTGTTGTTGGTGCCTTTGAATCATAATCCACCGCTTACTTCTCTGTTACCTTCTTTTTGAACTACCGAGAATTCCTCGGTAGTTGAGTTTTTGTAAAGTTCATAGTCTTTGTATATATTTTTTAAATGTAATGAAACATTGTCTGCTGTACAATCATATAATTCACTCATAGCTTTTTGAGTTAACCATAAATCTCCATTTTCAAATCTAACTTGAATTCCCTTATCATGGGTTTGTCTTTCAAATATCAAAAATTCTGCACTACTGCTTCTAATTACTAAATTATTTGCCATAATTATCATCTTCTTTCATCTGGTCTTGACTACCTGTTCTCACCATGTCAATTCCTAAGCTATTTTTACTTAAAATCACTTAATTTTTATTATTTTTTATCTATTTTAATATATTTTATTATAAAACATGTATGATTTATTTTTTGTTTTTCACTTATTTTATAAGGTTTTGGAGTCGATCTTGACTAAATTGTTCTCAACCAGTTTATATTAGTTTTATTATCCATAGGAATCACTCCGTTTCTAATCAATTATAGCATAAAAAAGACGAAATTTAGTATAATTCCGTCAATTTTTAATTTATTTAAGTTGGGTTAGATGTTGTAACATCAAATGTTTTATTATAATTTCCTGGTCATATGATCAATCGTAATATCATAATAGTGCGATTAATTATTCTTTTCTTTTATTGTATATTTATCTCTTCTAATATAAATATCAAATGTTGTCTTTTTTCCATCCATATATTCAATATGAATTATAAACCCATCATTAGGAGTTTCTTTGTTTTGAGAATTATATCCATTCCATTTATCAATATGATTTATTCTAACTATATCATCGAGCTTTGCAATTTCTAAATTGCTAAGTGTTTTTTCACCATTATCACTAATACCATATCGATAAAAGAAATGATACTTCCCATTATTATATCAAAAAAGTAGGATTTCTCCTACTTGTAAGTTTGCAACAAATCAATATTCTGACCATTCTATTCTTCACTTAAATCCAACTCAATTTTATCTATAGTATAATCTTTATCAATATCATTTATATTTAAATTCTTAATAAATAATGTTGCTTTAATATCTTTAATAGATTTATTAATTGCTTCTTTAAGTTCACTATTTAAACTTAAATCTAAATTCTTAATTGGTGTCTTTAAAGATAAATTATTATTTGATTTTTCTCCTCTAGCTTGACTGATAATATCTATTATTAAATCACCACATTTAATTTCATTATCAAAACTATAATTTAATGGTTTAATTTCTGTTATATGAATTGATTTATTATCGTGATATAATTCTTGATAAATTTCTTCAGTTATATATGGGAAGTAAATACTAAAGTCTTGTAATAATTTATAAAGAATAGTATAAACTGTTTTTTGCCCTGAGTATCTTGGAGTATCTCCAAATTCTTCAGGTCTATATAGTCTATGTTTAACAATTTCAATATAATTATCACAGAAGTTCCAGAAGAACTTTTCGAGTAAGTTTAATGCTAATCCTACTTCATAATCATCTAAATATTTAATGAACCCTCTTTCCATTTCTTGATATTTACCAAGTATCCATTTATCAATATATTCAAAATCATTAAATTCTTTATCTTCATAATCTTGTAAATGCATTTCAATAAATTTAGAAACATTCCAAATCTTATTAACTAACTTCTTACCTCTTAATAATGTTTCATCACTAAATACGATATCGGTACCTAATCTTCCAGTACCAGCCCAATATCTTAATACATCAGCTGAATACTCATTAATAAGATCCATTGGATCTACTTTACTATTACCTTTAGACTTACTTATTTTTTCTCCTTTGTTAGCCATAACAAATCCTGATATCATTACATTATCCCAAGGTCTAGTTCCAAAATGATAGAAACTCTTAACTATTGTATAAAAGTCCCATGTTCTAATAATTTCAGAAGCATTAGTTCTTAAACTCATTGGTTTTAAAATTGATTCAAAATTATCTTCTTCACCATATCTCATATTAATTAATGGTGTTACTGAAGAAGTTGCCCAAGTATCCATTACATCTGTTTCTGGAATAAATTCAGTACATCCACATTTTGGACATTTATCATTCTTAGATTTATCTATTAATGGATTAACTGGTAAATCTTTCTCATTTGCAAAAATTGGTTCTCCACAATTTTTGCAATACCAAACTGGGAATGGAACGCCAAAATATCTTTGTCTTGATATACACCAATCCCATAAAACATTTTCAACCCATTCATTATATCTATTATGCATATGTTCTGGATACCATTTGATTTCATTACCAATTTTAATGAAATCTTGTTTATGATTCATGATATCAATAAACCATTGTTTCATAACTGCATATTCAACTTCTTTACCACATCTTTCATGTGTTTGAACTTCATGCTCTAATTCTTCAATCTTAACTACATAACCACCAGCTTGTAAGTCTTCAATTATTTGTTTTCTTGCTTCTTTGATTTTCATTCCACCATAGTTAGGAACTGAATCAATAATTTTACCATCATCAGTAAATATATATTTAAGTGGTAAATTATACTTCTTCCACCATTCAATATCTGTTTGATCTCCGAAAGTACAACACATAACTACTCCGGTACCTTTATCGATAGCAACCTTCTCATCTGCCATAATAGGAACTTCAACATCTATTACTGGAATATGGGCAGTTTTTCCAATTAAAGACTTGTGTGCTTCATCACTTGGATTTACAAATACACATACAATAGCTGGTAACAATTCGGGCCTTGTTGTAGCTATAGTAAACTCTTCACCATCTTCTTTAGTTTTAAAATTAATATAGTTAAATGTTGTTTTTATTGTTTTTGTTTCAAGTTCAGCTTGTGCTATTGAAGTTAAACATTCATTGCACCATAATGCTGGTGATTCTTTATGATAACAATGTCCTTTATCAATTAAATCTAAGAATGATTTTTGACTTATCTTAATAGTTGATGGACTAACTGTTTTATAATGATATTTCCAATCAGTACTTACACCCATTTTACTAAACAATTCTTGAAATTCACTTTCATATTTATCAGTTGTTTCATGACATAATTTAGAAAATTCTTCTCTTCCAATTTCATGAGCTTTCTTACCTTGTTCTTTTTCAACTAATCTTTCTGAAGGTAATCCATTATCATCAAAACCAAATGGATAGAATACATTATACCCACTTAATCTTTTATATCTAGCAATCATTTCTGTTTGCGTATATGAAAATATATGTCCTATATGAATCTTACCATTAACTGTTGGAGGAGGAGTATCTATTGAATATACTTCTCTGTAATCTGGTTTGAAATCATATATTCCATTATCTTTCCAATAATTTAACCATTTATTTTCTTTTTCATTTGCATTATATTTTTTATCTAACATTTTAATCTCTCCTTCTTATTTTAAAAATTATAATCGATTAAAATAATTAGACTCGTACATAATCACCTTTAAAAATAAATTTCATATTAATCATCTCCTAAATAATTAAAAAAGCAACTCATCCATAAAGGACGAATTGCTCGTGGTACCACCTTAATTTGTAATATTTCTATTACCTTGAAGTCTTAATGCGACTAACATTATATCTTACTACTATTTCAGATATACAACTCCCAAGCTACCTTCAAATACTCTTCACTAAGAAAGGCTTTCAGTCGGTGACCTTTCATTCCTAATAGCTACTAACTATTCTACTCCTCTTGTTCCTCGTTTTTTGAATACGAAAAAATTATAACACTTTCCAACAATTGTGTCAAAAAATCACTTTATTCTAAAATAATTTTAATTATCATAATCTCTTATTTTATGGTGGGGTTAGTTGAAAACATCACCTCATCAAAAATATAAAAAAAAGTCCCTATTTTAATGATTTTAGGTGTTTTTAGTTCATTTTTACTCATTACATCCTTATCTATATTAATTCTTAAGTACACTAGTTAATGCATCATCACCTGTTCTATTATTATCAGAAAAACTGATTTTAACTAATCTATTATTAACCTTAAATATATATGGATTTTTAGTTTTAGACAAAAAATCTAAAATTCTTTCATTACTAGATTTTCTCTTATCAATTTTTATAGAAGATATTTCATCAACATCATCAAGACTAACATCTTTTAAATCCATATTTTTACATCTATCCAATTTGTTCTCTTAATTCATTAATATTATACTTATTCATTACTTACAACCTCTTTTTTATCTTCTAATAATTTTTCATCTATATATTCATAATTTAACGAATTCTTATTGCTGATGACAGTTCTACCTAACTCTTTTTCTAAATTATCTCTAGTTATTTTAGCTATATTTCCTCCACGTTGCGCTATTCTTTTATTTTGTTCTAATCCAAATGGTTTATGTTCTTTAGCAAGTTCTCTTGTTGCTATTTCTCCTAAGTCAGTTAATGCTACTTCAATATCTGTCATATTATCTCTTAAAGATTCTTTTCTAAGACCTTTATATGCTTTATACTCACTTGCTTTCATTCCTGACCATGATTTATAAATTTCATTAGTTAAAATTCCATACTCATAGTCTTTTGTAATCCCTGATTCTTTCCAAACATCAGTTAATTTAAATCTATCAACTATTCCAGTTAGTCTTGATTTAATCCATTTATCATCATAACCTCTTTTACGATAATATTCTACAGCCCTATTAACTGCTATTTCTGGATCAAATACCTCATCTATTCTTTCTTTTCCTAAGGAGGCTAACCACATCTTAAAAGGCTCAGCTTTACTAGATGGAACAGATTCAATCAATCTAAATATTCCTTCAGTATCAAGAGTATCAGTTTTATACATTTTACCATCTTTAGAAGATTTCATTTTCAGTTCCCGACAATTTGTCGGAATCTCACTTTTTTCTTCTTTAATCATTCTTCGTTTTAAGGTTGTCCAGTAATCGCTTGCATCCTTAGGTTCTGCTAAAGCATTAATCACATCTACTACACTAAAATAATATTCTTCTTTTTCAGAATCCCATACACTTCTTATTTCTTTTCCTTCAAAAAGATTTGTAATAGTTGTTAATTTATCATTCATATAATTCCCCCTTTACCATGATTTATCAACTACTTATATTATACTATATTTTTCTTTATTTTCCTATTTGTTTTGAATGAATAATTTCTTTATTTTTCAATGGGGTTAGCTGAAAACATCACCTAATTAAAAATGTATGAAAAAAGCACCATTTTTAATAATTTTTGGTGTTTTTTGTACATTTTTAATTATTTTTTATATTAAATATGCAAGATCCATTTTTTAAATTTCCCTTATTTTATAATGATTTATTAAAGAGGTTAGATAAATCAATACCACCAGTTAATATTAGTTTTATTATTCATAGGAATCACTCCATTTCTATCTAATTATAGCATAAAAAAGACGAAATTTAGTACAATTCCGTCAAATTTTAATTCATTTATTAGGGATTAATTATTGCAACATCAAAGTTTATAATATAGTTTCCTGGACATATAGCAACATAATATCAAAAGACTACAATCACTTTTATTTTACAGATTTATATAATTTTGTAAAATATCCATTTTTATCAAGTAATTCACTATATTTTCCTTCTTCTTGAATAATACCATCAGATAAAACATATATTTTATCTACATCTTTAATTGTTTCTAATCTATGAGCAATTACAATTAATGTTTTATTATCTAATTGTTTAACAACATTTTCCATAACTTTCTTTTCAGTTATATTATCCATTGCACTTGTTGCTTCATCTAAAATAATTATTTTAGAATCATCAAAGAACAATCTTGCTAGTGCAACTCTTTGTCTTTCTCCTCCAGACATTCTTACACCTTTTTCACCAAGTTCTGCGTCTAAACCATTTTCAAGTTTCTCATAAAATTTATCTAAGCAAACTAGTCTTAACACCTTTAATATTTCTTCATCTCTAATTTTTTTATCAAATATTAAATTTTCCCTTAATGTTCCGTCAAATATAGGTGCTTCTTGTGAAACATAAGTTACATTATCATAAAATGAATTTAGATTAAGTTCAGATAACTCTTTGTCATCAATTAGTATATTTCCTTTTCTATATTTCACCAATCCCATAATTAATTTTATTATTGTTGATTTACCAGATCCTGATTCACCAACTAATGCAATAGATGAATTTTTATTAATTTTAAACGATAAATCATTAATTATATTTTTTTCATCATTATAGGAATAAGAAACATTTTTAAATTCAATATTACCATCTATTGTTTTTAATTTAAGTCCAGCATCTAGTGCTTTATCATCCTTTGTATCTAATAACTCAATGTATTTATTTACAGTTACTTTATTCAATTTATAATCAACATATTCAACATTAAAAATTGCAATTGGTTCATATGCTTTACCAAGTAATGAAATAACTGTTACAACAGCTCCAACTGACAAATCAGATTTTAAAACTGCATATCCTAAAACAACAACTTTTAAAATATTTACTATTAAAGCAAACACTGTAAAAAATATCTCATGTACTAACTTAATTTTTGTTTTTCCATCAACTATATTTTTTATTCCTTCTTTTGTTACTTCTATTTCAGTATCGTATTTTTTGTTAGTTCTAAATACAACTAATTCCATAAATCCTCTAACTAAATGTTTGTTTAAAAATTCTTGATTTAATAAGATGCTTTCCTTTAATTTGTAAAGTTTTTTTAGAATTAAATTTGAAATGATAACTACTATAATATATCCTAAAAATACAAATAAAACATATTCTTTTTTCACTCTAAAAATAAAAATTAAACTAAATATAGCAGTTGGTAATAAATATCTAAATAATTTTAACCAAAAATTAATCATTATATCCCTTGATGCTGTTGCACCATCTTCAGCTTTTTGTGTAAGTTTTCCTGTTCCAATTTTTTGATATTCTAAATAATCAATAGATTTCATTTTCTTTAATGATTGAAGTTTGAAATCTAAATATAATTTGTTTTTCACTTGTTGCTCTGGATAATTTTCAATATATCCTAGTATTGTAGATATTAATAATAATACTCCATATATTATCAGTGGAACTATTGTAAGAGTTTGAAATTGAAATGCATCTAGTATTTTTTGATAGTATGTTACGCTATATAAATCTAAAAAATTAATAATAATACCTATTAGCACATAAAATATTATCATTTTCAAATTGTTTTTAATTACTTCTTTAAATAATCTCATAATTTACCTCCATCTTCTTTTACACTTATATTGTGATTTCAAATAAAAAGAACCTCCTTTCACAAATAGCAAAAACATCACAATTTTCAGTGTGTGTAATTTGCCATTCATGAAGAGATTCTTAAGGCTCATCATTATTCCTTTAAACAATTCTGTTTATATGGTAGTAAAACGCGAATGGACTAATTGAATTACTACATCCAAAGTATACCATATTTTTAATAATTATACAAATTATTTTACTTGCGAACAATATAATTTTTATGTATAATAAATTAGCATAATTAGAAGTGGTGAAAAAATATGAATATATTAGATATAAAAAATCCTCAATTTTTAAAAAAAATGAAAATAAAAGACTTAGAACTACTATCGCAAGATATTCGAACTTTTATTATTGATAAAGTTTCCAAAAATGGTGGCCATCTGTCTTCTAACTTAGGAATTGTTGACTTAACAATTGCTATTCATAAAGTTTTTAATAGTCCTAAAGATAAAATAATTTTTGATGTTTCACATCAAACATATACTCATAAAATTTTAACCGGTAGAGCCAATAAATTTGATAGTTTAAGAAAATTTAATGGGTTATCAGGATTTCAAAAAAGAAATGAAAGTGAATATGATTCTTATGAATCCGGACATTCTTCAACAAGTCTATCCGCTGCTCTTGGAATGGCTTTATCAAGAGATAAATTAAATCAAAAATATAATGTTATCGCTATAATTGGTGATGGTTCGATGGGAAATGGTTTAGCCTATGAAGCTTTAAATCATATTGGATCAACTAAAACTAAATTAATTATTATTTTAAATGATAATGAAATGAGTATTTCTAAAAATGTTGGAGCTCTACACAATAATTTAGATAAAATAAGAGCTAACTACAAATATAATCATGCCAAAGACTCAACAAAAAAAGTCTTGAATAAAATTCCATATGTTGGTAATTATTTATCCCATAAAATTACTGATTTTAAATCATCCATAAAAAAACTTTATTTAAAAGAGGGCTTTGTATTTGAAGAATTAGGACTTAAATACTATGGACCAATTAATGGTCATGATTATAAAGAATTAATAACATATCTAGAAATTGCTAAAGAAGAAACAGAACCAGTAATTATCCATGTAATAAGTCAAAAAGGAAAAGGATATGAACCAGCCGAAAAAGATACAATTGGATTATGGCATGGAGTTGGGCCATTTAATAAAGAAACAGGAATAATAATTTCTAAAAATGATCATTTAATTACTTGGAGTGAGGTAATTTCGAATCATTTAATAGAATTAACTAAAATATATAAAGATATAATGGTCATAACCCCCGCTATGGCCGGAGGTAGTAAATTATTAAAATATAAAGAAATATATCCCAATAATTTTATTGATGTAGGTATTGCTGAAGAACATGCTTTATTACTAGCTAATGGAATGAGTATTACAGGATTAATTCCTTTTGTGTCAATTTACTCAACCTTCCTACAAAGAGGATATGATCAAATAATTCATGATATTGCCAGAATGAATACTCATGTTATATTAGGAATTGATCGTTGTGGTATTGTAGGAGAAGATGGAGAAACACATCAAGGAATTTATGATTTAACCTTTTTATTACCTATTCCTAATTTAATTATTGCCACTCCTAAAGATAGTATTGAAGCTTGTAATATGTTATATACAGCTATCCTAACTAAAAAACCTTTTGCCATAAGATATTCAAAAGATCGATTAGAATATACTAAACCAAAATATGATATCATTCCAATTGGTTCATGGGAAATAATAAATAATGGTAATAAAGCTGTATTAATAACTTATGGATCACTTATAAATAACGCACTTACAATAGGTAAAGAATTGAATATTTGCGTTGTTAATGCTAGATTTCAAAAACCAATAGATGAAGAATTATTTAATAAATTATTGAAAGAATATCAAAACATTTTTATTTATGAAGAACAAACGGAAATAAATTCTTTAGGATCTTATTTAATTAATTATGCTATAGAAAAAAATTATCATGGAAACATTAAATTATTTGCTATTCCAGACCAATATGTTCCTCAAGGTAAAAAAGAAGAAATTCTAAAATTTTTATCATTAGATAGAAAATCAATATGCCAAAAAATCAAAAAAAATATGGAAATTAATAATTAATTAATCCATATTTTTTATTTACATCTTTTAATAATTTCATAAGCTGCTTTTTTACCTGCTTCCATAGCTAAAATAACCGTAGCAGCCCCAGTTACTGCATCTCCTCCAGCATAAACGTTGGGAATACTTGTTAAACCATCATCAACCATAATTAATCCGCGATCATCTAATTTTATATCACTCATTTTCAAAGCTTCATGATTAGGATTAGTTCCTAATGCCATAACAACCATATCGCAAGAGACATTATGTTCAGTACCTTTAACTTCTTGGACTGATCTTCTTTGACCGACAATTTCTTCTTGATATTCCATATTAATCACTTTCATACCGGTAACGGAATTATTTTCATCTGTTAATATTTCTAAAGGATTTTGTAATAAATCAAAAATAATCCCTTCTTCTAATGCATGAATTACTTCAACTTTTCGTGCAGGTAATTCATCTTTTCCCCTTCGATACATTAAATGAACATTCATTCCCAGTCTTTTAAGAGATCTAGCGGCATCCATCGCCACATTCCCTCCACCAATTACATATACTGTTTTTGCCTCTTTAATCGGAGTCTTACTATTTTCTTGATATGCTCCCATCAAGTTAATTCGTGTTAATATTTCATTAGCAGAAAAGACTTCATTAGCACTTTCATTAGGTATTCCCATAAACTTAGGAACACCAGCCCCTGTTCCTAAAAAGATATAATCATATTCTTTTTGTAAATCTGAAAGAGTAATGGCATTACCAACAGGCATATCACATTTAATCTCTACTTTTTTTCTTTTCAAATTTTCTATTTCTTTTTCAACTATTTTTTTAGGAAGTCGAAATTCGGGAATACCATATGTTAATACTCCACCTGGACGGTGTAATACCTCATATATAGTAACTTCAAAGCCATTTGATGCTAAAATACCAGCACATGATAATCCAGCCGGTCCACTTCCCACAATAGCAACTTTTTTTCCGTTATTCTTTATAATCTCTTTCTTTGGCTCAATACTATTATGCATATCAGCAACGAAACGCTCTAAAGCTCCAATACTAATAGCATCTCCTTTAAAACCTTTAACACACATCTTTTCACATTGCATTTCTTGTGGACAAACACGTCCACATATAGCTGGTAAAAAACTTGATTCTTGAATAACCTGATAAGCCTTCTCCCATTCTTTTTCTTTAATATGTTTAATGAATAATGGTATCATAATATTAACAGGACATCCTTTAACACAACGAGGATTAGTACATTGTAGGCATCTACTAGCTTCACGAAGAGCTTCTTCTTCATTATAGCCTAATTCTACTTCTTGAAAGTTTTTTATTCTTTTATCCTTATCCTGCATACGCATAACAGTTTTCTTGTCTTCCATTATTTCACCTCTAATGATTCTTGCATAGCTATTAATTTTTTTTGTTCTTCCTTTTTATAAATATTCATTCTTTTTAAAGCAAGATCAAAATCAATTTTATGTCCATCAAATTCTGGTCCATCTATACAAGCAAATTTAACTTTTCCGTCGACAATACAACGACATGCACCACACATTCCACTACCATCAACCATTATAGGATTCATGCTAACAATTGTTGGAATTTGATATTTTTTAGTTACATCGCAGACATTTTTCATCATAACTACTGGTCCAATTGCAACTACCACATCATAGTCATGTTTTTTTTCTAAAATATTCGTAACAAAACCTTGCTCACCAAAACTTCCATCATCAGTACAATAATATACATTATGGGCAACGTTTTCTATTTTATCCTTTATTAAAAGTAAATCAGCATTTCTTGCTCCATAAATAACATCACAAGAAAGACCAAAATCATGTAAATACTTAATTTGTGGATAAATAGGGGCAATACCAACACCACCAGCAACATAAACAATTTTTTTATTTTTATATTCATCAATATTTTTACATATTTCATTAATTTTACCAAATGGTCCAGATACACTAAATAGACTATCTTTCTCCATTGATAATTCTAATGTTGAAGCCCCTAGTATTTGATATATTAAATATAATATTCCTTTTTTCTTATCATAATCATAAATAGTTAAAGGAATACGTTCACTATCCTCTTTTGTCATAATCATAACAAATTGTCCTGGATATGCATTATCAATAATATTTCTTGCTTCTAATGCTATTTCCATGGATGTTTCACTTATCTTTTTATTATATATAATTTTATACATCGTACCACCTATCTTTAAATCTATTATATTAAATTTTAAATAGAGAAACAACCCTTTTGACAAAAGAAAAAAGTTATCAAACGATAACTTTTTACTTCACTTTACCAAATCTTGTAAAAGGAAAAAAGATTCTTGATGTTTTACCACGAATTTCACTTTTATTAATTAAACCAATCATTCTAGAGTCTTTTGAATTACCTCGATTATCACCTAAAACAAAATAGTATCCATCAGGTATAATATCAACATCTATTTCGGATAAATCAAAATTATGGGTTACTTCATGTTGAAAATCTTCCGTAATTTCTTCATCATTTATAAATAATTTATTATCTTTATACTTAACTGTTTCTCCAGGCAATCCAATAATTCTTTTAATTATTTTTTCCCCATTTTTATTAATAACCACAATATCAAAACGCTCAACACCATTTAAATGATAACCTATTTCATTTAAAATCATAAAATCACCATCATATAATGTTGGTTCCATACTACTACCATTTACTCTAATTGGAGAAAAGACATACATTTTGATTAATAATGCAATTATAATAACTAAAACATATGATAAAACACTTTTTACTCTTTCCATATTATACAAAAAAGATAAGAATATAACTTATCTTTATGACCTTTCTTCTACTTTGTATTGACCAACTAACTTACGCAAGAATGTAAGTTTAGCACGTCTTACATTACCACTTCGAATTACAGTAATTTTAGCAATCTTAGGTGAATGAATTGGAAATATTCTTTCAACACCTACACCATAAGACATTTTTCTAACTGTGAATGTTTCACTAATTCCACTACCTTTACGAGACATAACAATTCCCTCAAAAGCTTGAATTCTTTCTCTTTTACCTTCGATAATCTTAACATCTACCCTAACAGTATCTCCTACACGAAATTCAGGAACATTAGGATTAAGTTGTTCTTTAGTAATCTTATCAATTACGTTCATAATATACTCTCCTTTTCTATAAATATGGTCATATTTCCCATTTTTCTTTTACTAACAGCGGACCACACGCATAAGATTATAACATATTTTATAGAATTTGCAAGTATTTTTTCTATCGAACATCTTCTTTTCCCTTTAATAACTTTTTATTTTTCCCTGTTATAAGAGCTATAATACTAGAAGTAGTTGTTAATTCTTTCCTTGCAACAATTTTATCAGCTTTACTCATAATTCTTCCTTCATGATACTTACTCCGACAAAAAGATATTTTACCTATTTTATGACGCATTAAACTTGCTATTAAATATTCACGATTTTGAACTGATAAATACTCAACAAAATCATAATTAACCAATTCCATTTCATTAATTCCTTCATGCTTTAAAGATGAAACAGGTAATGGCCACATATGATGAATTATTCCATCAATCATTATTTTGGCAGAATTATCATCTTTGAAAATTTCCGGAAACCAATAATTAGCATTAATAACTGCCTCAACTGGATGTCTAAATCCATGTTTATGAAAAAAACTTTTTACTTTAATACTAGTATTATTTTGCCATGGGACAGTATATAAGTCATGCATCATAGCAATTTTAACTGCTAAATCAATATGTAAATTATAATATTTTTTCTTTTCTTTTTTCTTCTTACATAAAATATATGTCACTGCAGCATCATCTAAAATATGCATCCCTAAAGTTTTATTACCATGATGTGGAAAAATATTAGTCATTCTTTTCTGAAATTCATCATGACAATAAAATGGTTTAATAATGGCTAACAATTCATCTTTTTCTTCTTGAGAAAAATGATATTTTTCTAATATTAAATCTAAATTATCCATTTATCCTCTTTCCTATCCACTTTATTCCCCAATAAACAATTAAAATTATATTAAAGGCCAAAAAATAAAGAATTAACATCAATAACGGATTTAAAATAATCAATCCTTTTTGAGTAAATATTTCAGCTACCCCTTCGAAAAAAGGAATACCACCTAAGTTTTTATACATCATAAAATCCAAATTAAAAATAAAATCAATAGGAATAACAATTACAGAAATTAATAAATGAAATAGAAATCCTTTAATAATTGTTTTAAAATTTAATGAAACATAATTAGTAACAATCAATAATAATCCCAAAAAAACCATCAAAAAATGCCATAACATAGAATAAAAAGCTCCAAAAGATAGAAAAGGATAAAACTTGAAAGCATTGAGATATAACATTGCCCCGATTCCTCCTACTATACCACCAGTAACAAGCCATGCATCACTATATTCCTTAATTTTTCCTTTAAAGAAACCCGAAATAATACCAGCAAGCATGATGATAGAACATGAATCAAATGGCAATAATCCCCAATTAAATGAACCAGAATATTTTATATCATAAATACTTTCCCAAATCGTTTTGCCAAAATAAAAGAACACTAAAAAAACACTAATAATTCTAATTATTTTTAACACTTTATCTTTTGAACTTTTTCTCAAATATAATAATAATATTACTAATAAACAAATAGAGATAATTAAATATAAATATTGAGAAAAACCACCATAATCTTGCCCATGATAATTAGAAATATTATATTTATAATCAAAAAAAGAATAATTACCTCTAAACATATTGTCTCCTTTTATAAAGCTAAAAATACAATAAGAAATAATGTTTTATTTTTCATATTAAAGCTAATTAATTAAATATATCAGTACTTAGTCTTTATATCTTAATCTCAAACACATATATATCGTATCACAAAAAAAATTAATAATCAATTTTTATTATTTTATTAAAAGTTTTATTGCATCGTTAGTATTATTTTTATTAAAAACATATTTATTTCCCCAAGAAGATACAACAACATCTCCGTTTTTTAAAACTTCTATTACATAAACATAATGTAAATCGACATTAATTTTAGACTGTAAAACATAACCAGTATTATCAACAACCTCTAACGTCAAATTATCCGCTACTACTATATCATTTGATTGATAATTATGAGTATTGTATGCTCGTCTTATATCAAGGGATAAATGATATTGAGATAAAAACTGGTTTAAATATCCAAAAGTTTCATCCACTGGAATACCTAAGTTTATTCGTGTATTATGCGGAATAATATCTATATTGGTATTTCGAGTATTGTATTCATAAGTCTTCATTCCATGTGTCTTTAATAAAACTGATAATTCCTCTCTTGATATAAAATGATTACTTTTCACAGGTTCTCTTTTTTCATTTTCAATCATTGTCTTTATAGAATATATATCACCAGCTAATGAGTCAATTATCATATTTTTCCGATTTAATTTATCTAAATTATAAAAATTAAAAAACTTTAACATTAATATTTCATAATTAAAATCTATATCCATACTAAGATTATTATAAGTGTACATTGGAAAGCCAAATATACTTTCAAATTCTACTTCTTTTCCTTCAAACATTCTAAATATAAAATTTGTAGCAGCTGCATATCCACAACCACTTTTAGCTATAAGCTTAAAATATGCTTCATAAAATAATAAAGCTTCCTTTTCACTTTCAAAATCACTAATAGGAAAATAATTATTCATTTCTTGAACAATTAGCGAATTATTTATTAAAGACTTTCCATTACTTCTAAATACATCTTGATTCGCACCATATTGACTGCTACTTATATTTTCATCATCAAATATTGAAATATTATTATACGAATTAGTTTTATCATCATATCTTTTATAATATATATCACCATCACTCATCATATATATGTTATTACCCATATGATGAGCTTCACATAAAGCACTAATAGGTGTAATACTTATCCCTAAAGCTAAAAGTGTGCTTAATATACGTTTATTAAATCTAATTTTTTTTATTTTCATAATCATCTCTCCAAACTATGTTTTTTCCTTGTATCATATTTTTTTCTTTTAATTTTATGTTTAAATAATATAATTTATTAATAATCACTTTAATACAACAAAAAAAGCACTCAATCTAATTGATTAAGCGCTTAACATTTACCATCCAAAACCATTCAGATTTATTTGTTAAACAAACATGCATTGCTTTTTTTATATACTATAAATTATTAAGTATTTAGAATTATTATCCCCATATTTAATCTTTAAATCTATAATACTTTTCTTTCCCAATCAATCACTTATCTTTTGGCAACTAACTGTGTTAAATGATTATAGTCATCTTCCTTTAGGTAAAAGATAGTTTTTAAAAGATTATCAAAAAAACAAGAGAATAGATATTCTATACTCTTGTTATTTTTTATGTACTACATGTACTACCACATATCTCCAGAGCTTCACTATCATCAATTATTTTAACTACCATATTACCTAATGTTCCTTTAAAATATCTTTGAACTTCAACATTAAATGCATTACCAAAAACAACTGGAATATCAAAATATAAATTAAAAGCGGTAAAATCTTTATGTAAAATAAAATTTTCATTATTGATACTATAATATAATTTAACCGTTGATCCATTATTAACCCTTAAGAATCGAACATTTTGAGGTGGATTAATCGGAATAGTTTTTAAATCATTAGCAACTCCACTAGCAACTGTAGCTTTTGATTGATAATAAGTATTGGAATTACCATAACGACGGAATTCAAAACCTGGCCATGGTGTACCATTTTCATTTTTAGAACTCATGATAGTAGACTGATTAACAGTCCATGCTATAGTCTTAACATCAAAAGATATATAAAAACTTTTCGTAGCATTGGCCTGATTAAACAAATATACTCCCGTATTAATTGCTGTTGAACCATTAAATTCCATATCACCATCATATTGAAACTTATTTGTCGAATACAAGAAGTCATCAAGGGCAACATCATCACCAACAATAATTTTAATCATCATATTGGAAAGTTTTCCTTTAAAGAAATACCTTGGTGTATTACCATTCATTGATGCTCCAAAGACAACTGTATTACTAAAATATTTACTAAAACCTGTATAATTTCCACATTCAACAAATCCACCATCATTTAAACTATAATACATAATTCCATTGATACGAATGATTTTAACATTTTGAGGACCATAATATATATTAGTACGTGAATAACTTTTTACATTACCAGTAGAATCCATTCGATATTGATTGTTTGTTCCATTACGTTTAAACTCAAAACCATAATTACTTGATGATCGTGAAGTAATTGGTGTTCCATTACTAGTATTCTGAACTTGTGTTATATCAAAAGAAATATAAAAATTACGATCAGCATTATCTTCATTAAATAATGCTACACCAGTATCTATATAATCACTTGTTCCATTAAACGTTACTTCACCAGGATGACTATATTTAACAATAGAATAAACAGCCGTTAAAGTATGATTAGCATTATATTGAAGCTCTTTATTACTATGAACTTTAACTCCATTATCTGCTCTCCAACCTTCAAATGCATAACCTTCTTTAGTAGCTACCGGAAGTTCTCCATATACATCTCCATCAGTATAATATTTATATGGTACTGTAACTGTACCACCATCAGCATCAAATTTAACTCGATAACTATTTGCTGCCCCTTTAGGAGTAAAATCACCAACTATTTTAATTTTAATACTAACAAATAAATCACTCCATTCACTAGCTGTATAATCACAATCATTAGTATTTCCAACCTTTATTTCATCAGATATCCATACATATAATTTATAATCATGAGTTAATTCATCAGTTGTATCCGCTGGTATTGCCTCAGTATACATTCTTAAATTATTAATATCTTCATATATGCCATCATCAATAATAACTATTTCATCGCCATTACTATTAATTTCTTTAGTTAATCTAAAACGAAGAAATTCATCATTTATTCGATTACTTTCCGTTTTTCCATCGGGAACATCACCATATAATAAATCAATAGCATACCATAAATCACTTTTAGTATATTCATTTATTCCATCAATTGAAAAATCAATATAATGATCAGGATCATAACTATTTCTTGGTTCTACTCCCTGTAATGAAATAGTATCATTGGTATAATGCAAATACACATTACCAACAACCAACTCATTAGTTCGACCAGCTTTAGTATAATTAAAAATAGCATATGCTGATTTAATTAAAAATACTCCTACCACAATAGTTAATATAAATATCAAAAAGATTAAAATTTTACTTTTCTGCCTATTTTTACTTTTTTCTTGATTCTCTTGAAGAAGTTTTCTTTCATCGTCTTTTTTATTAACATTTACTTTTTCCTTATTATAATAATTTTTCTTTTTAGAAGAAATTATCTTATTATTAGAATTATATTTCTTTTTCTTATAATTAGTAGCTGTATTTTTTTTCTTTAAAGAATTCCTATTTTTATCCATAATTTCTACTTCCTTAAAACGATTAATTTCTATTACACATATACATACACATTATATTACTACATTAGTATAACATATTTTAATTATTAATGACATACTATTTATTTCTTTTATAAAAAAAAGAATAAATTCCCCTAGTTTGACAGTTTTAATATTTAAATCTTCTCTAGATATTGAAAAATCCAGTTTTTTTTATCATTTTCTAATTCAATAAAATGAGGTTTTTCATATATTAAATAGTTATATTCAAAATATCCCTTTTCTCCTCTTACTTTTTCTATTTCTAAATAATGATGTTCTTTTAATTCATTAAGTATTGCCCTAATACCATCTCTACTTTCTTTACTAATAGAACATAACCCTGCTAATGAATAATCCCAATCATCTGGTAAAGATAACATAAAAGATAATAATCCTTTTGCTTTATAAGATAAGTTTCTATCTCTTAAATGATAATTAGACATAATTGTATAATCTTTTGATTTTTCTATTTTAAAAACTGACATTGTAACACCTCCCTTAACAATAAAAAAACTGATTATTTCTAACCAGTTAAAAGCTCAAAACAAAATAAATGGTGTCCCCTGCGAGAATCGAACTCACATTTAATTCTTAGGAGGAATCCG
>CAMNBS010000001.1 GCA_946533175.1 uncultured Clostridia bacterium | reverse complement strand
TTATCAACAACAGCCACAGTTGCAACTAGACAGTTTTCTTTTAAATTAATCAATCTAACTCCTTGGGTTGCCCTCTTTAATGTAGAAATTTGTTCTAATGATAATCGAATAATTATTCCTGTATCAGTAATTAACAATAAATCTTCATTTCCTGTAACAGATCGAATAGAAACTAAAGATCCATTTTTTTCTGTAACATTCAATGTTTTAACACCCTTACTTCCGCGATGAGTTAAACGATATTCTCCTACATTTGTTTTCTTACCATAACCTTTTTCAGTTACAATTAGCATCTGTTGATTTTCTGAATCATTAATTACTTCACATCCAACGACACAGCTTCCATTTACATCTATTCCACGGACTCCTGATGTATTTCTTCCCATTGAACGAATTTCATTTTCGTTAAATCTTACCGCTCTACCATTACTTGCACCAATGATAATTTCATCATTACCTGTTGATTTCTGTACATTAACTAACTCATCACCATCTTTTAATAATATTGCAATTTTACCAGATGAACGAATATTTTCAAATTCTTCTATACCTGTTCTCTTTACTAAACCATTTTTAGTTGCAAATACTAAATATTTTGAGTGCTCGTCTTCTTTATCAATATTGACAATTGATTTTATTAATTCATCTTTTTCTAACGCTAAAAGATTTATTATTGGCAAACCTTTTGATTGTCTTGAAAATTCTGGTATTTCATATCCCTTAATTCTATATACTTTTCCTTTATTACTAAAGAATAGAATGTAATCATGCGTTTTGGCATTGATTAGTTTTTCAACAAAGTCTTCTTCATTAGTACTCATTCCTTTAATACCTACTCCACCACGATGTTGAGTTTTATAAGTATCAGTCTTCATTCTCTTTATATACCCTTTGTTTGAAAGAGCAATAACAATATTCTCTACTGGAATTAAAGATTCATCTTCAATATAATCTATTGCAGTCATATCTATTGATGTACGTCTCTCATCACTATATTTATCTTTTATTTCCAACAATTCACTTTTAATTATTCCTAAAACCCGTTCATTTGAGGCAAGAATATCTTTATAATCATCAATTTTTATCAATAATTCCTTTAATTCTTCTTCTACTTTATCTCTTTCAAGTCCTGTGAGCTTTCTTAAACGCATATCTAGAATATGTTGAGCTTGAATTTCAGATAAATTAAAATTAGAAATTAATTTATTTTTGGCTTCTTCATCCGTTTTTGAATTACGAATAATACTTACGACTTCGTCAATATGATCTAAGGCAATTTTTTCTCCTTCTAAAATATGAACACGTTCTTCTGCTCTTGCTAAATCATATCTTGTACGACGAATTATTACTTCTTTTTGATGATCCAAATATTTGGCTATTATTTGCTTTAAATTAAGTGTTCTTGGTGTTCCATTATCAATAACTAAAAAGATTATCCCATAATTTACTTGAAAATTTGTATGTTTATATAAATTATTTAAAATAACTTGAGGATTAGCATCTTTCTTCAATGTAATGGTTATTTTGACACCATTTTTTAAGTCAGTATGATAATCTGATATTCCCTCAATTATTTTATTATGAACAAGTTCCGCTACCTTGTTTTTTAATTCTTGAGTATTAACACCATATGGTACTTCAGTAATAACAATTTGATTATGATTATTACTTTCTTCAATATAGGCTTTACTGCGGATAGTAATACTTCCACGACCAGTTTCATACGCTTTTTTTATTCCAGAATTACCTAAAATTATTCCTCCCGTTGGAAAATCAGGTCCTTTAATGAATTTCATTAATCCATCAGTATCAATATCATTGTTATCAATATATGCTACACAACCATCAATTATTTCACCTAAATTGTGTGGTGGTATATTCGTTGCCATACCAACCGCAATACCCATTGATCCATTTACTAAAACATTAGGATAACGAGATGGTAAAACAGTTGGTTCTGGATTTGTTTCATCAAAATTTGGCATCATGTCTACAGTATCTTTTTTAATATCTCTTAACATTTCTAATGATATTTTTGATAATCGAGCTTCTGTATAACGATAAGCAGCTGCTCCATCACCTTCAATATTACCAAAGTTACCATGACCATCAACTAACATATATCGCTGATTAAAATCTTGAGCAAGTCTTACCATGGCATCATAAATTGACGTATCACCATGTGGATGATAATGACCCATTACATAACCAACGGTTGTTGCTGATTTTTTATGGGGTTTATCCGGTGTATTTCCTTCTTCAAACATACTCCATAAAATACGACGATGAACAGGCTTTAAACCATCTCTCAAATCTGGTATTGCTCGTGAAGTAATAACACTCATTGAATAATCTAAGAACGAATCAGATATTTCTTTAACTATATCATTAAGATTATGGCTGTCTTTTTCATGAAATTCACCACTATATTTATCTTTTTCTTTTTCATTATTATCTACGCTATTATCCATGTTACCTCCTATATATCCAAATTCTTAACATAAATTGCATTTTCTTCAATAAATTCACGACGAGGCTCTACTTCTTCGCCCATTAAGCGATTAAACATAGCATCAGCTGCCACACAATCAGAAACGGTTATTTTACGAAGAACTCTTTTATTAATATCCATTGTTGTTTCATTAAGTTCATCATCATCCATTTCTCCTAATCCTTTCATTCTGGCAATTTCAGCTTTAGCACGTACAG
The DNA here is from genome assembly GCA_946533175.1 of uncultured Clostridia bacterium. Taxonomy (GTDB): domain Bacteria; phylum Bacillota_I; class Bacilli_A; order RF39; family UBA660; genus RUG12783. Next base: position 99,661 of record CAMNBS010000001.1, on the reverse strand, counting down.
CTGGATCTAAGTTATTCAAATATTCTTCCTTATCCTCATCTGTTAAAACGTATTTACGCGTTTTACCATGCATAATTCTAAACAAAGGAGGTTGTGCAGCATACACATGACCTGCTTCAACAATTGGTCTAAAAAAGCGATAAAATAACGTTAAAAGTAATACTCTTATATGTGATCCGTCTACATCGGCATCGGTCATAATAATAATTTTATCATACCTTAACTTAGACAAATCAAACTCATCACCAATCCCGGTTCCAAAAGCCGTGATAATAGTTCTAATTTCTTCATTTCCTAAAGCTTTATCTAAACGTGCTTTTTCAACGTTTAATATTTTTCCTCTTAAAGGAAGAATAGCTTGGGTCATTGAATCTCGTCCTTTTTTAGCGCTTCCACCAGCTGAATCTCCCTCGACAATAAATATTTCAGATACTTTTGGATCTTTACTCTTACAATCAGATAATTTACCAAAGAAACTAGTCATTGCTAAATCACTTTTTCGTGTTATTTCACGAGCTTTTTTCGCAGCATTTCTTGCTCGACATGCTAACATTGCTTTATTAACAATTGTTCGAGCATCTTCAGGATTTTCCATTAAAAATCTTTCAAAACCATCAGAGAATACTTTATCAGCCAACCTTCTTACTTCAGAATTACCAAGTCTTCCTTTTGTTTGACCTTCAAATTGAGGATTTGGATGTTTACAAGAAATAATCATTGTTAAACCTTCTTTAACATCATCACCTGTTAATGCTTCATCTTTCTCCTTTAGCATTGAAGATTTACGGGCATAATTATTTATTACTCGTGTTAAAGCCCTTCTTACTCCTTCTTCATGCGTTCCACCATCATGAGTATTGATATTATTAACAAAAGAGTAAATATTATCATTATAACCATCAGTATATTGCATAGCTACTTCAAAAAAGACACCCTCATCTTCACCTTGTAAATGAATAATATCATTATGAATAGGATTTTTTCCGCGATTAATAAATCTTACGTACTCGCTTATTCCCCCTTCATAAACAAACTTATCACCTTGAGTATCTTTTTCATCACGATCATCTCTTAAGGTTAATGATAAACCTCTATTTAAGAAAGCTAATTCACGTACCCTAACTTTTAACGTTTCATAATCATATATATCACTATCAAATATTGATGAATCTGGTTTGAATGTTACACTTGTTCCTGTCCTATTAACATCACATTCACCTATAACCTTTAATGGTTCTTTTGTATGTCCTCCATTTTCGAAACGTATGAAATATACTTTTCCATTTTTATAGACAGTAACTTCTACCCAACTAGATAAGGCATTAACTACACTCGCTCCTACTCCGTGTAAACCACCAGATACTTTATATCCGCCACCACCAAACTTACCACCGGCATGTAAGACAGTATATACTGTTTCGACAGTTGATTTACCCGTTTTTGGATGAATATCTACCGGAATTCCACGTCCATCATCCTTAACTGTAACAGAATTATCTTTATTAATAACTATTTCAATATTTTTACAAAATCCTGCTAAGGCCTCATCAATTGAATTATCAACAATTTCCCATACTAAATGATGTAAGCCTTTAACATCAGTAGTCCCTATATACATACCAGGACGTTTTCTTACTGCCTCTAAGCCTTCTAATACTTGTATTGCTGATGAATCATAATTATTTGTTACTTTATTCTCTTCCATATTTTATCCTACCCTTTCGTGTTAATTTACTATTTTTTACTGTATAAATAACAGAATTTTTCAACAATTCATTATTTATATCATTAATATCTGTTGTTGTAATAATAATTTGAATATCATCTTTAAAAAATTTAATAATTTTATTTCTCTTCTTCATATCTATTTCACTAAAAATATCATCAAGAAGTAAAACAGGAAATTCACCTAATATTTCCTTAAATAAATATATTTCGCTAATTTTAAGTGCAATAACAGCCATTCGTTGTTGTCCTTGCGATGCATATGATTTCATATCCATATCATTTAATATAAAGGAAAAATCATCTCTATGAGGACCAGTTAATGTCATTCCTTGCATAAGTTCGGCATTAAAATTCTTTTTTAATTTCTTTTGAAATACATTTTCTATTTCAAAGGAATCAAACTTTTCAAGTCCAATACTATTATTAAATTCAATATGTAAATTAGATAATCCTGTTATTTTTTTGTAAATTATTGGCAAATATTCATTAATTTTTTCAATAAATGAAAAACGATATTCATAAATTTTAGTAGCCTTTTCAATTAGACTTTTATTGACAACCTCAAGATATCTTATATCACTATTACCATTCAAATTCATTTTTTTTAAGTAATCATTACGAATTTTAATTATTTTGTTATATTCATTTAGAAAGGTAATGTAATTATTATGTAATTGGCTTATGTCAATGTTCATCATATTTCGCCTAATATTAGGAGATCCTTTTACTATTTCAAGATCATTTGGTGTAAAAGAAATAATGGAAAAATCCTTAATATAATCTCTATTACGATGTATTTCTTTATTATTAATAAATAATTGTTTTTTCTTTTTAGAAATAGCCACTTTCTTTTTCTTTATTAAGGTATCATTTTTTATAATCCCCTCAATCATAGTTATTTCTTCATTAAACTTAATCAGTTCATCTTCTTGACATTGACGATTGGTTTTAGTTAGAGATAAAATATAAATACTTTCAAGAATATTAGTTTTCCCCTGACCATTATCGCCAATAAAAATATTAATTTTAGGATTAAATTCTAATTCTAAATTAGCATAATTTCTAAAATTAGTTAATTTTAATCGTTCAATTTTCAAAATACACCTCTAAAATAGGCTCAAAATTGTTTTTTAAAAAACACGTATACCCACATTACTAGTTAATTATAACACAAATTAAGGGGATTTTAAAGAAATTTAACGTCTAATTAAAAAATAAATACTATTCTTTTCTTTTGCGCATAATTGATCCAAGTCTATTAGCTCGTAATAATTGCATTTCAAATGCTGATGGAGACATTTTGATAATCATTGTTTTACCAGAATCAAAAGTAACTTTTGTCATACCATTGCTTTTTTCAAACATCTTAATATGATTTAGCGATAGCCAAATACAACTTTCAGATGTAGGTGATTCAGTAGGAAAAAAGATTATTTCATTACTTTCTTCAATTATTATTGGTACTTTATAATTACTACCAAGAATCATTTTCGTTCCCTTCATTCTTCCTTCACATGAACTACCATAATACTGACAACTATCTTCCATTACTTCATAACTATTCTTATTAATAAAATAATCATCTTCTTTTTCAACAATTTTTGTTACGTTACTATTTAAACTTACAATAGCACAAGTATCCTTATTAATTTCATAAGAATCCATCCAATAACCTCCCTTCTCTTCACCAAAGTGAATGCCCAATATAATAGTAATTAAAAATGTCAAATAATGTCGAAATTTGTCAATTGTAAATTAAAAATTCTTTTTTCCACAAAAAAAGTGGATATTTAACCACTTTTTAATCTCTTATTTAATAAGTTCTTATTGGTAAAACTAATTGTATTAACTTTTCATCTTTATTATCTTGAATAATAATTGGATTTACTTCGCCTACAAAAGTAATTGTTGCCTCTTCCCCATCAAAAACTTTTAATGCTTCCATCATATATTTTGCACTAAATGATATTCTTATTTCTTCTTCATTATTTTTTGTAATTGGCATTTTTTCTTCTACTCGACCAATTTCAAGACTACTTGATCGCATTATTAAAGTATTTCCTTCTGTTTCTAAAGTAACAATATTCTTTTCCTTATCACTTGTTAAAATACTTACACGATCTATTACATTATATAAATCATTTATATTTACATTTATTTTAAGAATACTTTCATTAGGTAATAAGTTGGCAGTATTAGGATAACTTCCGTTAATTAAACGACTTTGAATATAGGTATTATTATTTTTTAATAGTATTTTGTTATTAAAAATATGTAATTCAACACTATCATCATCAATTATTTTTGCAAATTCTTGTAAATTTTTACTTGGTACAACTATATTAAATGTTTCCTCACTATTTTGATTTAATTTAATCAATTTACGAGCTAATCGATAAGAATCAGTAGCATTACATTCCAATTCATCTCCAACAATTTTAAAATTAATACCTGTTAATTGAGGACGAGACTCATCTTGACTTGTAGCAAAGGCAGTTTGATTAATCATAGTTTTAAAACTTTTACCATCTAAAATAATTGGATTTTTGTTTTCTTCTAAATTTATATTAGGATAATCCCTTTTATTAATTCCATTTAAATTATATTCACTATTATTTGTGGAAATAATTATTTTAGTTTCATCAAATACTTCCAAATTTATTTGATTATCTGGTATTTTTCTAACAATATCTAAAATATATCTTCCTTGAATAATAATACTTCCTTCTTCATCAATTGTCATATCATTAGTTTTTGGAATAAAGGTTTTAATAGTTATATCATTATCACTTGCTGTTAATGTTAATCCTTTCTCATTTAAATCAAATTTAATACCAGCTAAAGCTGGAACTAAATTTTTAGTAGATAAAGCTTTACTAACTTTATTTAAATTTTCTAATAATAATTCTTTTTTTATAATAATTTTCATTTATAATTCCTTCTTTCTTTATTTTAATAATTATAATAACAATGTGGAAATATGTGGATAAAAAGCATATATGTTAATATTATTTCAAAATAAGATTTTTATAGATGTGGATAAGTCATATGTTATTCACTTTAATTCTTTTTTTATTAACATTATAGAATACTTTCTTTAATTTTTTCAACTGAATTTTTTATTTCCATATTATTATTTATTTCCCCTTTTATCTTATCGCATGAATGCATTACCGTAGAATGGTCTTTTCCTCCAAATTCAAGTCCAATACGCTCAAATGATTCATTTAAAATTGTTCTAGATAAATACATTGCTATCTGTCTAGGAAAAGCAATTGAAGCACTTCTTTTTTTACTTTTTAAATCATCAACAGAGATTTGAAAATAATCGGCAACAGCTTTTTGGACTTTTAATATATTAGTCTTTTCACTTGTTCCTTTATTAATAGTATCTTTTAAAGCATCAACAGCCATTGGTAAATTGATTTCATTATATCCCATCATTAATGAATAAGCCATTAACCTATTAATAGCGCCTTCCAAATTTCTTACATCGCTAGTCATATTAGAGGCAATATATTCAATAACATCATCAGGTATTTTTTGATGAATATTAGCACCTTGAATTTTTTTCTTTAAAATGTTTTTCCTTAATTCAAATTCTGGAGGATAAATATCTACTGTTAATCCCCAACAGAATCTTGTTTTTAAACGTTCTTCTAATAATTTCAAATCATTTGGTGAGCGATCGCTTGATATAATAATTTGTTTATTATCATTATATAGTATATTAAAAGTATGAAAAAATTCTTCTTGTGTTTTAGGTTTCGTTGCGAGAAATTGTATATCATCAATAATTAAAACATCTAATGAACGATACTTATTTTTAAAATAATCGGCATAATCATAATTAGTTTTGTTATTATCATCTCTTCTACTTATTTTAGAAAAATCATCAATAAATTGTTGTGATGAAACATATAATACTTTTTTATTACTGTTTTCTTCAATATAATTACCAATCGCATGCATTAAATGGGTTTTTCCAAGCCCACTACTTCCATATAAAAAAAGTGGATTATATGTTTGACCTGGAGCTTCAGCAACCGCTAGAGCTGATGCATGGGCAAGTTTATTACTATTTCCAACAACAAAGTTTTCAAAATTATATGATTTAATAAGATTAGAAGCGTGCTTAAAAGTAATTGTTTCTTCTTTCTTTGGAATAGAAATATCCACTTCTTTGTTAATAATTATTTCATCCTCCAATAAAATATTAATATCATATATTACATTGGTTATTTCAAGTAAAGCTCCGGTAATTAAATCTTTATAAGTGTCCAAAAGACGTTTTCTATGTATTTCCATTGGAACAATTATAGTAGCAATATTATTCTCGATGGTATAAAGTTTTGTTTCTTTAAACCATGTTTTAAAAACAATTGAATTAACTTCGGTTTGGATTTTATTTAAGACTTTTGACCATAAAAGGTCATTGTTCATTTACCTCACCTCCCTATAAGTAATTTGATAAGAATATTTTAAACGATTTTGTGCAAAAAAGAAAGATAAAAATGTCTAATATAAGTTATAAACATGTTATCCACAAAGTTATGCACAAATAAATGATGAAATAACAATAAATATGTAAGTTTTCCACAATTATAAAAATATTTTATTCACTGTCAAAAAATAGTTTTAAACATTTGGTGGAAAAGTGTGTATAAGTAATATTTTATCTTGTATTTTATTAGGTTAAATAATATAATATTTATATAAAAGGAGATAAAATATGTTATTACAAATTTTATTATTAATTGTGGGGTTTGTTATTTTAATTAAAGGGGCTGATTTTTTTGTAGATGGCGCTAGTAGTACCGCAACGAATTTTAAAATTCCTAAAATAGTTATTGGTTTAACTATTGTTGCTTTTGGTACATCTGCACCAGAGTTTGCAGTTAGCCTAAAATCTATTATGTCTGGTAATTATGATATTGTTTTAGGAAACGTAATAGGAAGTAATATATTGAACATTTTATTGATTTTAGGAGTAAGCTCATTATTTGGCGTATTAGTGGTTAAGGAGAATACTGTAAAAAAAGAATTACCGATTCTTTTATTAATTACAACATTATTTGGTGTATTGGTTTCTAATAGTTTTTTCAATGCCGATATAGCGAATAATTTTACTAGAAGTGATGGAATCATTTTACTATTATTCTTTACAGTATTTGTTTACTATTTAGTATCAGTATGTATTAAAGATAAGAAAAGAGATAATGAAGAAAAAGCCAAAATGACATTATTAAAAGCTATAATATTTACTGTTTTAGGAATTGCCATGATTGTCTTAGGAAGTGATTTAGTAGTCAATCAAGCATCTAGTATTGCCAAAAGCTTAAATGTTAGTGAAAAAATGATTAGTTTAACAATTATTGCTTTGGGAACTTCTCTTCCTGAATTAGTTACTTCAGTAGTTGCTGCTAAAAAAGGAGAATCTGATTTAGCAATTGGAAATGTTGTAGGAAGTAATATTTTTAATATAGGATTAGTTTTAGGACTTCCTGTGGCCATTTTTGGTGGAATAAATCAAATTAATTTTAATTATATTGATATTATTGCGATGCTTATAAGTGCTATTTTATTATTTGTATTTACATTAAATGACCGAAAAATTAGCAAAAAAGAAGGAATTATGTTTTTAATGGTTTTCTTAATGTATTACACTTATGTAATTATGAGGGGATAATTTTTAATAAAAACATTTGACAAATCTAGAAAAAGTTTATTATAATAGTGTAGATTTTGTATTTATGGAGGTGGAATTGATGAAAAGAACTTATCAACCAAATAATAGAAGAAGAGCTAAAAAGCATGGTTTTTTTGCTCGTATGAAAAGTAAGATTATGAATAGTCGTAGAAAAAAAGGTCGTAAAGAATTAATTAGAAAATAGCCACATATGTGGTTCTTTTTGTTCCATCGGGAGAAGTTATGAAAAAAGAAGATGTTGTTAAAAACAATCGTGAATTTGATAATATTATTCAAAATGGAAAGTATGTTCAAAATAAAGATTTTATTATTTACTATATGAATAATACATTTAGAAAAAATCGTTTTGGAGTATCCGTTGGTAAAAAAATTGGTAATGCTGTAACTAGAAATTATTATAAAAGAGTAATAAGAAATATTTGTGATAATAATAAAAAGTACTATTCAAATAATAAAGATTATATTATAATAATGAAGAAAGGATGCATAGAGTTAAAATTTAGTGATATTAATGATAGCTTTATGTATTTAATGCAAAAAATTAATAAAGAAAAGGAACAAGAAAATGAAGAAACAAATTAAATATACATTGTTAAGTATTGTTTTATTATTAGGAACAACAGGATGCACCACTTATATCAAAGGTGATGATGGTAAGACAGTAATTAATAAGACAACTGGGCAAAGTTTAACAGAAAATATTTTATGTCGCCCAACTGATGAAGAAACAATAATGCTTTATGAAGCTAACGGTTATGATTTAAGTGAATTGCCATATTGTTCTTGTAAAGATTATCAAGAAGAAAAAGAAGAGCAAATAGAAGCTGATGATTCTAATGAGGAAAAAGAAGTATCAGAATCTAAAAAGCAAGATGAATCTAAAAAAAATGAAACCAAACAAACCGAAGAAAAGAAAGAAAATGAAGAAAATACGAATGAAGTTGCCAAGGAAGATACAGATACTTGTAAAGAATTTACCATATCCGGAAAATATGAAGGATTATGGACAAATATCTTTGTAAGACCTCTTGCATGGGTAATATTGTTTTTTGGAAAACTTACTGGTAATTTTGGTATTGGATTAATTATTACAACTATTTTAATACGTTTAATAGTGTTTCCTTTAACTAGAAAATCAACTATGCAATCTGAAAAAATGAAACAAATTCAACCGGAAATGGATCGAATTGATAAAAAATACGAAGGAAAAGATAAAAATGATCGTGAAATAGCGATGGCACAAGCTCAAGAAAAGATGATGCTTTATAAAAAATATGATATTAATCCTATATCAGGATGCTTACCAGCTCTTTTACAATTACCTTTATTCATTGCTTTTTTAGATGCTATAAATCGAGTACCAGCAATTTTTGAAGAAAAACTTTTATCTCTTCATTTAGGAATGACTCCGAGAATAGGTATTGGAAACGGCAATTGGTTTTATATTGTTTTAACTCTTCTTGTTGCAGTAACTACTTTTTATTCTTTTAAAAATACTCAAAATAATAATACAGCAAATAATGATATGATGAAGCAAACAAAGACAATGATGAATGTTTTTACAATAATGATTATTGTTATGTCGATATTTATGAGTTCAGCACTAAATATTTATTGGATTGCATCGAATGTTTGTACATTAATACAAAACTATTTAATTAAAAGGAGTATGAAGTAAGATGAAGAAGTATACTTATCAAGCAAAAAACTTTGAAGAAGCCAAAAATAATGCTTTAGTTGATTTAATGGAACAAGAAGAAAATCTATATATTAATGAAATAGAAAGTTCAACGAAATTGTTTAATAAAAAATCTGTTATTGAGGTTATTAAAAAGGAAGATGTAATTGAATATATTAAAGAATTGTTGAAAAATATTACTAAGTATATGGGTTTGACTATAAACATGGAAGTAAAAAAAAGAGATGATAATGTTAGTATTGCTATATATAGTGATAATAATGGTATCTTAATAGGAAAAAATGCTCGTACATTATCTGCTTTAACAACCATTGTTAAACAAGCTGTATATAAAGAGATTGGTACTTATTATAACTTTGTGTTAGATGTTTCAGAATATAAAGAAAAACAACAATTTTTCATTGAAAAAACAGCTAAAAAAGTAGCAAGAGAAGTTGCTAAAACAAAAATAGAAGCTAAACTTGATCCGATGAATTCTTATGAGAGAAGAATAGTTCATAATGCGTTAACTAATTATCGTGGAGTATATACAGAAAGTGAAGGAGAAGAACCTCATCGTTATGTTGTTATAAAACCAAAGATGGAAGATGAAGAAACTAAATAAAATAGTTTCTTTTCTTTACTTCAAATAGAAATAGTGTTATGATACATTTGATTGGGGGGATATTATGTTTCATTCTTATTATTTGATTGGGCTATATGAAAAACAAACAGGTGAAAGTTTATCTATAGAAGAAGCATCTGTTATTTTATCTAAAATAAGATTATTTTTAAAGTATGTTAAAATGAATATTAATGATTTATTATGCCTAATGGATGACTTATATCTTTTCAAGAAAGAAAAAAAATTACAATTAATTGATGAAGATTTATTTAAACTAATGGCAAAAATAATGCTAGATGATGAAAATAGTGTTTTTTCTTATGAAGATAGTTTATATTTAATGCAAGATATTCAGTGTTTGCTTTTGCCATCTGATAAGTTAATTAGCAGTGATATGGATGAAGAAAAAATAAAGGTTTTAACTGAATTTGATATTTTTATTAGTAAAATAGTAAAGAATATTTCATGTGATAAATTGTTTAAAATAAAAAAATATAATGATAAATTATTTAATATATTGAAAGATGTAATGAATCTATATCAAGAGTATCAAAAAGAACATCATAATACATTGGATTTTTATGAAATAATGATAGTTAATACAACTATTTTTCATTTAATTACCTTATATTATTTGAATCAAGATGAGTATGATGAAACATTATTAATTGATGCTTGTCAAAGAATAATTGATAATATGGAAGAATTTATTAATTATTGTCATGAAAATGATATTTATAGTAATTTATTAACATTAAGCTATGAAGAACTAATTGAGGAATATAAAATATGTGATAATATTTTAAAATATTGTAATAATAATTTAAAAAAGAAGAAAAGGAGTTAATTATGCAAGATACGATTTGCGCTATTAGTACAGCTTTAGGGGTTTCTGCTATATCAATTGTTCGTGTTAGTGGAAATGATGCTATAAAGATAGTAAATAAAGTGTTTTTTGGTAAAAATTTGGAAAATGTTAAATCACATACTATTCATTATGGATATATTGTATATAATAATGAAAAAATAGATGAGGTATTAGTGAGTGTGATGAAAGCTCCTCGAACTTTTACGAAAGAAAATATAGTAGAAATTAACTGTCATGGTGGTATTGCGACAACAAAAAAAGTGTTAGAAATACTTTTATGTAATGGTTGTCGTTTAGCAGAAGCTGGTGAGTTTACTAAAAGGGCTTTTCTAAATGGAAGAATTGATTTGACTGAAGCTGATGCAATTATGGATTTAATTAATAGTAAAACTGAGGCAGCAAGAAAAATGGCTATGAAGGGATTAGAAGGTAATGCAAAAAAGCTTATTTCTTCTTTAAGAAAAGACTTAATTAATATTATAAGTAACATTGAAGTAAATATTGATTATCCTGAATATAATGATATATATGAAGTTACAGTACAAGATTTAAAAAGTAAATTAAGTATATTTAGAAATAGTTTAGTAAAAATAATATCGGAATATGAAAACACAAGAATAATAAGTGAAGGTATAAAAACAGTTATTGTTGGACGTCCCAATGTAGGCAAAAGCAGTCTTTTAAATAGGTTTTTAGATACTGATAAGGCTATTGTTACGGATATTCCTGGTACAACACGAGATATTGTGGAAGGTAGTATATCTTTTAATGGAATATTACTGGATTTTATTGATACTGCTGGAATTCGTGAAACAAATGATCTTGTTGAAAAGATTGGTGTTGAGAAAAGTTTTGAAAAAATTGATGAAGCTGATTTAGTGTTGGTTATTCTGAATAATAATGAAGAATTAACTGAGGTTGATTTAGATATATTGGATAAAACAAAAGATAAAACGAGTATTGTTGTCATTAATAAAGATGATTTAAATAGTAGAATTGATATTTCTAAATTACAAAATCGAGACGTAATTTATGCTAATACTCTTTTATCATCTGGACTTGATGATTTAAAGAATAGAATCACTAAATTATTTAATTTGGATCAAATAAAAAAACAAGATTACAACTATATTACTAATGCTCGAGAAATTGCTAAAATTAAAGAATGTCTTAAGATATTAGATGATATTGATATGTCATTATTAAACGATATTCCTCTTGATATGTTAGAAATAGATTTAAGAAATATCTGGAATATATTAGGAGAGATTATCGGTGAAAAATATAGTGATGAATTATTAGATGAATTATTTAGTAAATTTTGTGTAGGGAAATAGTTATGCTATTTTCTTTTTATTTACATTTTTAAAACTTTATTGTATAATCTTTAGAGATTAATGGAAGTGATGAACGTGAACTATGAAGTTATTGTTGTTGGAGGAGGTCACGCAGGATGTGAAGCTTCTCTTGCAGCTAGTAGAATGAAGCATTCTACTCTTTTGATAACAGGAAATATTAATAATATTGCGGATATGCCATGTAATCCAAGCATTGGTGGACCAGCAAAAGGAATTCTTGTTCGTGAAATAGATGCTTTAGGCGGAGAAATGGGAATAAATACTGATAAAAGCCTATTACAATTAAAAATGCTTAATACTAAAAAGGGCCCTGCAGTTCAAGCTTTGCGTGCTCAAGCAGATAAAATAACATACCCAAAAGAGATGCTGACTACTTTAAATAAACAAGAAAACTTATGGATAAAAGAGGCTTTTGTTGATGATTTAATTGTTGCTAATAATAAAGTAATTGGTGTTATTTTAGAAAATGGAGAAAAAATATATAGTAAAGTGGTTATTTTAACAACTGGAACATATTTAAAGGCCGATATTTTAGTTGGTGATAAAAGAACTCCTGGTGGTCCACATGGTGAAAAAGAATCTAAAAATTTATCTAATAATCTTCGAAAATATGGAATTACAATTCAAAGATTAAAGACTGGTACTCCTCCTCGTCTTTTAAAGAGTTCAATTGATTATAGTAAATTAACTCGTGAAGATGGAGATAGTGTTTTAAGAAGCTTTTCATATGATTTTTCCCCTATTTATCAATTGGATGAACAAATACCATGTTATTTAACTTATACCAATCAATATACACATGAAATAATAACTGATAATTTAAAAAAATCGAGTATGTATGGAGGATATGTTCATGGTATTGGTCCAAGATATTGTCCTTCTATTGAAGACAAAGTAGTTCGTTTTGCAGATAAAGAAAGACATCAATTGTTTTTAGAGCCTGAAAGTCGATATTACGATGATATTTATCTTCAAGGTTTCTCAACAAGTATGCCACATGATGTTCAAGAAAAAATGGTTCATAGTTTAGTTGGATTAGAAAAAGCAGTTTTTCTTAAATATGCTTATGCAATTGAATATGATGCAATTGATCCATTAGAAATGAAAAAAAACTTAGAAAATAAGATATTAGAAAATTTATTTACGGCTGGTCAAATTAATGGTACAAGTGGATATGAGGAAGCTGCTGGACAAGGGTTACTAGCGGGAATAAATGCTTCTTTGAAAATAGAAAACAAGCCACCCTTTATTTTAGGAAGAAATGAAGCTTATTTAGGCGTATTAATTGATGATTTAACGACAAGAGGTACAAAAGAACCATATCGTATGTTAACTTCTCGTGCCGAGTATCGTTTATTATTAAGACATGATAATGCGGATATAAGACTTCGTGAATATGGACATCAATTAGGTTTAATTAATGATGAAAAATATCATAAATTTAAGGAAAAACTTAAAAAAATTGACGAATTAAAGAATTATTTATGTACAACAAAAATAGTTACTAGTGAAAATAATTTGTTAAATCAGTTAAATACTTCAAGAATTATGAATGGAATAAGTTTATATGAACTAATTAAAAGACCAGAGATTACTATTAATCAATTAATTGAAGTTGGTAAAGTTCCTAATATATATAGTGATGAAGTTATTGAACAAGTTGAAATATCCATAAAATATGAAGGATATATTCGTAAAGAAGAAAAAGAAGTCGAAAAAATGCAGGCAATGGAAAATATTAAAATTCCTAACGATATTAACTATGATTTAGTTATTAATTTAGCTAGTGAGGCTAGAGATAAATTAAAAAAAGTAATGCCATTAACGTTGGGACAAGCGACAAGAATTAGTGGTGTAAATCCAAGCGATATAACTATGCTTAGCATATATTTAAAAAAGGGAAAATAAAATGAATAAGGAAGAATTTATTAGAGAATTAAAAAATATAAATATTTCTTTAAATGAAACGCAGTTAAAACAATTAGATGATTATTATAACCTATTAGTTGAATGGAATCAGAAAATTAATTTAACACGAATTATTGAAGAAAAAGATGTATATTTAAAACATTTTTATGATTCAATAACTTTATCGAAAGTTGTTGATTTACATCATAATATGTCATTATGTGATATAGGAACCGGAGCAGGATTTCCTGGTATTGTTTTAAAAATAGTCTTCCCTACTCTATCCATAACTTTAGTTGATGCTTTACAAAAAAGAATTAATTTTTTAAATTTAGTAATTCAAAAATTAAATTTAAAAGATATTAATACTATTCATATTCGAGCAGAAGATTATGCTAAAATTAAAAGCAATCAATTTGATATCGTTACATGTCGTGCAGTAAGTCGATTAAATAAACTTTTAGATTATTGTCTACCTCTATTAAATAAAAATGGATCTTTTTTACCGATGAAAGCTAATTGTGATGATGAAATAGAAGAAATAAAAAAGAATAAAAAAATAAAAATAGTCAAAATAGAAAAGTTTCTCTTACCAATAGAAAATAGCAATCGAACGATTATTGTTATTAAAAGAAAGTAATTATTAAACTAGTATTTTATTGACAATAAAACAAAAATAATATATTCTAAAAATGGAGTGTACTATGAAAGATAATGATGAATTATATAAGAAAAAGGAAAGTCCAAAAAGAAAGGATATGTTTTCTTTTATGAAAAAAAGACAAGAAGAAGAAAAAAAGAAAGAAAAGCCCAAAGCTTCCGTAATAAGTAGTGAAATAAGTAGAAATATAAAAAATTATTTTGCTTCAACTACAGTAAAATTAAAAATGTCAGCCGCAGGATACAGAATTGATTCTGATGGATTAAGTAGTATTCGTACTAATTTTTCTTCAGGGAATTTAGACTTGGCTTATGGAATAATGGAAGTAAAATTAGATGATTTAGTAAGAAATATAGAATCTCATATTCTTTTAAAGAAAATGTATAAAGATTTTCTTTTAAGTGGTGATTGTAGTGAAATTGTAGAATCTTTGAATAAATATCCTCTTTTTAAAAGTAAATTTTCATTGTTTTTTAAACATAATTTACCTATTGATGCTAACTTTTTAGATGATAAAATAAAAAGGTATTTGGAAGGAAGTTTTTTATACTATCATTATCTTATATGTAATTATATTCAAATTATTGATGAAGTATATTATAAAAGTCCTACAAAAAGCGGCTTACTTACATCATTATTAAATGTACTTAATGATTTAAATGACCAATATCATGATCTTCATAGAATTATTTATAAAGATGGCCGTAAGTCTAAAAGTAAAGCCCCTGAAAAAGATCAAGAAAATTCAACTGATTCTTCATACGGATATTCTGAAATAAAAATGTATGGTGTAGGATATGATCCTTATTTATTTGATTATAAAGTTGAGAAAATAATGGAAACCTTAAAAACAGGTAATGAAGAAGATGCTAAGTCGTTATTTTTAATTTTGCTAAACGAAATAGTTGTGTTATGGGAAAGACATCTTGATTTGAAAGAAGGATATGAACCTTTTCGTTTTAATTTCGATGGTTCTAAACTTCACGAACAATTAAAGTATCATAAAAATTTGCTATGTGAAAATGGTAATTATGAAACTGAAAATATAAAATTATTAAAATTAGAAAAAAGAATAGTAAGTACTTTATATGGAGGAATTGAGTTTTTTCAGCAAAGTATTAATAAGCTTTTAGAAATTGTACCAAAACTATATTCTGAAATTGAAAAAGAAAGAATAGAGGATATTTTATTAGGGATACGCAATAGTTGTGTTAGACAATATGAAGAATTAAGACATCCCAAATTACCATCAAATATTGGAAAAAGCAAAAAATAAAAAGGAGAAAATTATGAAAAAAGAGGATAAAAAAATAAAAGATTATATTCCAGGTGGTACATCATTAAAAGAATTTGTAACTACACTTCAATTATCGGGTGAATCTAATAAAAAAATAAGACATGTGATTGTCAATTTTATGAAATTAATTTATCGTGATATTGAAGACATGAATAAAATAAGGGATGATTATCAAGAAACGCATAGTGTAGAATCATCTGAATTATTTGATAGAAAAATTATATATATTATGCAACAAATATATGATTTAATGGCTACATTACCCTTATTCTTCGAAAAAGAAGAGAGTCGATTATATGAAAGAACACTATTTGACATATTAGATGATTTAAATAAAGAATATAAGCAGTTACATAGTAAAACAATGTCAAAATAAATGTAATCCAAAAATAATTACGAAAAACATTGAAAAAATGTTTTTCTTTTTGTATAATATTTAATATAGGTGTATTAGAATGAAAAGAGGTAAAAATAATGGAAAATGAAATCATGTACATAAAATTAGATGATATTATTCCTAATCGTTTTCAGCCAAGAGAAATTTTTGACGAAGTAGCATTGAATGAACTTGCTGATTCTATAAGACAACATGGTGTTTTGGAACCAATTCTAGTGCGTCCTTTTGAAAATAAGTATGAAATAATTGCTGGTGAACGTAGATATAAGGCATCTGCTCTTGCAGGATTAACTAAAATTCCGGCTATCGTAAAAAATCTGGATGATAAAGAGAGTTCTATTGTTGCATATATAGAGAATGCTCAACGAAGAGATGTTTCGGCTATTGAAGAAGCTCGTACTTCTGAACGTATACTAAAGAGTAATAATATGACTCAAGAAGAGTTGGCTAAATCGTTGGGAATTAGTCAGTCTACTTTAGCTAATAAATTAAGACTTCTTACTTTACCAATTGAAGTACAAGATGCTCTAATGAAGAATGAGATAAGTGAAAGACATGCTCGAAGTTTATTAGCAGTTAAAAATAGTGAAAAACAAATAGAATTACTCAATAAAATAAAAGAAAAAAGAATGACCGTTAGAGAATTGGATAGTGAAATAAAAATGATGAATGAAGAAAATAATAATACTAATAATTGGATACCAAATGGAATAAATAATCGTTTTATTGATAATAATTTAAATAATAATATGAATAACAGTATTCCTAATGAAAATAGTGGAATTGGTTTCTTGAATAATTTTGATAATGGAATGCATTCATCTGAAAATTTAACTAATAATGACAATAATAATTTTACAAGCTTTTTAAATAATTATGACAAAGCAAGTTTGAATGAAACAGCACCATCAGAAAATAATTCATTCTTAAATAATTATGAAAATTCTAATTCATATAGTAATGATAATAATTATATAAATAATATTGGTGTATCAGAAAGTCCTGAAAATAATGTATTGGATAGTAATGATAGTAATAACTTTATGAGCTTCTTAAATAATTATAATAATAATTCTAATGAACAAAATATTAATGATTCAGTAGATACAAGCTCCCCTACTCCAACTAATGAATTCACAAATGTTCAGAATAATTATACTGATTCCTTGAATGAGCAAAATAGTAATCAAAATGAATTAAATAATATTACCAATATTATTCCTAACTATAATAACGAAATGCCTTCAAGTAATAATATTAATGAGAATAATGTTATGTTAAATGATGTTACTCCACCAATAACTAGTAATTTTAACGCCAATAATTATGTAGAAGATAATCCTGATTATGTTGATATTTCAAGACCTGATATGATTGATAATATCGATGAAATAATTGAAGAATTAAAAGAAACGATTGATCGAATTAAGGAAAAAAGTAAACTTAAAATTGATACAGATGAAATTAACTTTGATGATATGTATCAAATTACTATCAAAATAGATAAGAAAGGGAATTTTTAGAAATTCTCTTTTATAAATTTTAAAAAAAGGAAAATTATTTTTTTCTTTTTTTCTATTCCTTTCTTCTTCATTTTTTGGTATGATTATATTGGACAAAAATTAAGCAGGTGATAAAAATGGGAAAAGTTATTTCTTTAGTTAATCAAAAAGGTGGTGTAGGAAAAACTACAACAAGTATAAATTTGTCAGCATCATTGGCCTTGGAGGGGAAAAAAGTATTATTAATTGATTTAGATCCTCAGGGTAATGCAACAACTGGTGTTGGTTATAATAAAGGTGATATTGAAAAAAGTGTTTATGATATATTCAATGGAACAGGAAATATTTTTGATGTAATTTTAAAGACTAAATTTCGTAATTTGGATTTACTTCCATCATCATTACAATTAGCAGGTATTGATATTGAACTTATAGAAAAAGGAAGAGAGGATCCTAATTTTCAAAAGTCTTTTCAATTTAAAATAGAACTTGATAAATGTAGGGATAATTATGATTATATTATTATTGATTGTCCCCCTTCCCTTGGATTAATTACTACTAATGCCTTAACTGCCAGTGATTCTGTTATTATACCAGTGCAATGTGAATTTTTTGCTTTAGAGGGTATTACTCAATTATTAAATGCAATTATGTTAACTAAAAAGAAATTGAATCCAAATTTAAAGTTAGAAGGTGTTCTTTTAACAATGTTTGATGCTAAGACTAACTTAAGTATTGAAGTAATTGAAGAAATTAGAAGTTATTTTAAGGAAAAAGTATATACAACAATAATACCAAGATTAATAAGATTGGCTGAAGCTCCAAGTCATGGTAAGCCAATCATCGCCTATGATCCAAAAAGTAAGGGATCACAAGCTTATTTAAATTTAGCGAAGGAAGTGATTGAAAGAAATGGAAACGCCTAGAAGAAGAGCATTGGGGAAAGGTTTGGAAGAATTATTTAGTACAGAAGTATTAGACTTTAATGAGTTAGAAGAAAAAATAGTAGAAGAAACACCAAAAGAAGAGATTGTTGAAGTAAGATTGGATGAATTACGTAGTAATCCATATCAACCAAGACAAGTGTTTGATCAAGAAGCATTGAATGAACTTGCTTTATCTATTCAAGAGCATGGTGTATTTCAACCTATTATTGTTAAGAAAAGTATCAAAGGATATGAAATAATTGCTGGTGAGAGACGTGTTAAAGCTTCTCGTATTGCCGGACGCGATACAATTCCTGCAATAATTCGTGATTTTAATGATACAGAAATGATGGAAATTGCTCTTTTAGAAAATTTACAAAGAGAAGATTTGAATCCTATTGAAGAAGCAACAGCGTATCAGAAAATTATGGAAGCAAAAAATTTAACTCATGAGGAATTAGCTAAAGTTCTTGGAAAAAGTCAATCATATGTAACTAATACAATTGGTTTATTACGTTTGCCAGATGAGATTAAAACTTTGGTTGTTGAGGATAAACTTTCTATGACCCATGCACGTATTCTTTCAAAAATGAGTGATACAGACACTATTAATAAACTAGCTAATCGTGTTATTAATGAAGGGTTATCAGTTCGTGATTTAGAAGAGATTAGTAAAGGGAATGAGATTGCAAAAATAGTTAAAGTTGAAAGAAAAGTTAAAGAATCTGACAAAGAATATAAATATGCTGAAGAATTACTTTGTGAAAAATTGGATGCAAAGGTTCGAGTATATAAAAATAAATTTGAAGTAAAATTTCGCGATGTTAATGATTTGAATCGTATATTAGAAATATTAAATGTTGGAAAATAATTTTCTTTCCAGGGAGTATAAAAATGGATAAAACATATGATATTGGAAGTCTGGTTATATTAAAAAAAGGACATCCATGTGGAGAAAACTTATGGGAAATTGTAAGACTTGGTGCTGATATTCGAATTAAATGTGTTGGATGTGGGCGGATAGTAATGATTCCTCGTGTTGAATTTAATAAAAAAATTAAAAAAATAGTTGAAAAGGAAGCGTAATATATATGTTTAAAAAGAATGATTGGAATATTAAATTAAAAAAACGTTCATTTCAACCAGTAACGACATATATTGTCTTGACTCTTATTGTTATTATATTAAGTGGTATTCTTTCGTTATTTCATTTTCAAACAACTTATAATGTAGTTGATAGCACCAAAGTAGAACTTGTGCAAGTAAGTAGTGAAGTGGAAAATTTATTTAGTTTTGATGGACTTAAATATATAGTTGGTAATGCCTCAAAAAACTTTATTGCTTTTGCACCGTTAGCAATGTATCTTGTTGCGGCGATTGGGTTAGCAATATGCGAAGCAAGTGGATTTTTTGATGTACTATTTAAAAGAATGTTTGCTAATTTGAATAAGAATATATTAACTTTTATAGTTATCTTTTTAGGAACAATCTCTTCTTTAATTAATGAAGTTGGTTTTGTTATTTTAATTCCTCTTGCGGCCTTTATGTATAAGGCAAAAAAAAGAAATCCTATGATTGGAGTCGTGGCAGCATTTGCGGGATGTGCTTTTGGATATGGAACAAGTATCTTTGTTGGCATTTTAGAAACACAATTAATTCCATACACAACAACTGCTGCTCGATTAATAGATCGAACATACCATATTAGTTTGGTATCTAATTTGTATATTATGATTATATCAAGTATCATCTTATCTATTGTTGGTACAATTATAGTTGAAAAAATAATAGCTACATCATTAGGAAAGTATCGTGTTAAAAAAGAATTAAATGAATTAGATGATTTGGAAATCATTGGCGATGATGAGATAGAACAAAGTATGTTAAGCGCTGATTATAATGAAAAAAGAGGATATAAGCATGCGATGATTGTGGCTACAATATTTGTCATTTTCTTCATTTATTCTGTTATTCCTGGTCTTCCTGGATCAGGGTTGTTACTTGATTATAGTGAAGAAACATATTTAAGACAAATTTTTGGTGATAATTCTTATTTTCAAGATGGTTTTGCTTATATGATATCTCTTTTATTTGTTGTATCTGGATTAGTATATGGATTTGCCTCAAAGAAATTTAAAAGTGATACAGATGTTATTAATGCGTGTAAAGAGCCTTTAGCTCGAATAGGAAGTATTCTATTATTACTTTTTGTTGCTTCTCAGTTTGTAGCAATTTTCAAAAGGACGAATATTGGTACTGTTATAGCTGGAATACTTGCTAATGTGTTATCAAGTTTTTCCTTTGGTGGTATTTTCTATTTAATTATTGCTATTATTATCATGATGATAAGTGATTATTTTTTGACGGGAATTCAGGCAAAGTGGATTATTTTTGCTCCTGTTATTGTACCAGCTTTAATGCAATCAAGTATTTCACCTCAGTTTGCGCAATTTTCAATGCGTGCTGTTGATTCAATGACAAATGGTATTTCTCCACTTTATGCATATTTTGTTATCTTTGTGGGATATTTAAATATATATAATCATCGTCAAGATAAACCAGTTACCATTGGTGGGGCAATAAAGATTATTTTTCCTTATTTCGTAATAATTAGTATTACATGGTTGCTTATTCTTCTTGGTTGGTATATAATAGGTTTACCAATTGGACCAGAAGTATATCCAACAATATAAGGAGGTTTTATGAGTTTAAAAGCAGGTATTGTTGGTTTACCAAATGTTGGTAAATCAACTTTATTTAATGCCATTACAAAGCAAAATATATTAGCTGCAAATTATCCATTTGCAACAATTGATCCGAATGTCGGAATTGTTAATGTTCCAGATGAGCGAATTACAAAATTAAATGAAATGTATCATCCCGCTCGATTGATTCCTACTAGTTTTGAATTTACTGATATTGCTGGACTTGTTAAAGGGGCATCGCATGGTGAAGGACTTGGCAATAAGTTTTTATCACATATTCGAGAAGTGGATGCTATTGTCGAAGTTGTTCGATGCTTTAATGATGATAATATAATTCATGTGGAAGGTAAATGTGATCCCTTACGAGATATTGAAATAATAAATTTAGAATTGTCTATTGCTGATTTGGAAATAATTAATAATCGCTTGGATAAAATTAAGAAAAAGGCTACAACTACTAAAGATAAAGATGCCTTATTGGAAGTAGAAGTTTTAGAAAAGGCTAAAAATGCCCTAGAAAAGAATATACCTCTTCGAATGATTAATTTTAATGATGAAGAAATAATGCTAATTAAACCATTTTGCTTTTTAACTATTAAACCAATTATTTATCTAGCAAATGTATTAGAAGATGAATATAATAATGAAAATAACTACTATAATGATGTTCTTGATTATGCAAGAAAAGAAGGAAGTCGCGCTATTAAAATTAGTGCCAAATTAGAAAGTGATTTAGTTGATTATACTGAAGATGAAAAACAAGAAATGTTAGATATGCTTGGAATAAAAAATAGTGGCATCGATGAATTAATAAAAACAACTTATGAATTATTAGGACTTCGTACATATTTTACTGTAGGAACCGATGAAGTTAGAGCCTGGACTTTTAAAAATGGAATGAATGCCAAAGAATGTGCGGGTATTATTCATAGTGATTTTGAAAAAGGTTTTATTCGAGCTGAAGTCATGTCTTATAATGATTTAATAACTTGTGGAAGCGAAATAAAAGTTAAAGAGGCAGGAAAATTTCGTCTTGAAGGGAAAGAATATTTAATGCAAGATGGGGATATTTGCCATTTTAGATTTAATGTTTAAAAAAATACTAGTTCTAAATAACACTAGTATTTTTTTTAATCCCCTACTCTATCTCCTTGGTAAGCATTTCTTCTTACCATTTCTTTATCTATTTCATTTAATACTCCAAATTTTTTAATTAACCATTGTGG
Source organism: uncultured Clostridia bacterium (assembly GCA_946533175.1). Lineage (GTDB taxonomy): Bacteria > Bacillota_I > Bacilli_A > RF39 > UBA660 > RUG12783. Next base: position 77,072 of record CAMNBS010000001.1, on the reverse strand, counting down.
TTCAATTAATTCATTGGGATTTGGATCACCTGTTATTCTGTTAATAACAATTTCTTTTCTTAATAGTTCTAATTGATCACAGACAATGTTAACATATTCTTCTTTAGTTAATATGTGAAATTTTTCTTTTTGATATAGTTCTGCTAATTTGGTGTTTTTAAGAATATGGAGCATATGAATTTTAATACCTTGAATATCTAACTTATTGACATATTTAATTGTTTCTAGCATCATTTCCTTGGTTTCGTATGGTAATCCGTTAATAATATGAACTATAACATTTATTCCTCTACTACGAAGTTTTTTAACCATTTTTTCAAATTCTTCTAGTGTCTCTTTCCTGTTAATTAATTTATTGGTTTTTTCATGAATAGTTTGTAGACCTAATTCAACATTTAAAAAAGTTTTTTTGTTTAATTCTTCTAAGTAATCAAGACATTCCAAAGAAATAGAATCAGACCTTGTTGCAATATTTAGACCTACTACTCCATTGATATTTAATATTTCTTCATATTTTTCTTTTAAAACGTTAACACTGGCATATGTATTGGTATTGGCTTGAAAATAGCCTATATATTTTGCATTTGGCCACTTTTTATCTATTATATTTTTGATTTCATAAAATTGTTCACTTAAACTTTTATTGGGCTTTCCAGCATAATCACCACTTCCTAGTTTAGAGCAGTAAATACATCCCCCTACTCCTTTTGTCCCATCTTTATTTGGACAAGTAAAACCAGCATTTAATGATATTTTGGCTATTTTACAGCCAAATTTATGTTTATAATAATAATCTAATGTATGATATCTTTTATTAGTATCTGAATAAGTAAACATGCTCTACTCCGTTATTTCGTGAATAATTCCTAAATAATCTAGTTTTTTAGTAGCTAAATTTGATAAATTAATAATAAAGCTATAATCAATAGGAATATTATTTTTTCGCAATTTAAGATATATCTTATAAACATTAGCAAATTCTATTTCATCTATTTCTATTGGAATTTTTTTATCGATACATTTTTGTAAATTATTAATTAACATTTTATCTAAAGTTAAATTATATTCTTTTTTTGAACAGTAATTCTGTGGTTTAATTAGGAGATTTTGTTGATAAACTAAATTATGAATTTTTTTATATTCCATAAATCACCTTCGCATAAATAATTATACACTAAATTTACAATATTTAAACATTTAATTGCTCAATTTTGCATTTTACATGATATACTAAAATAGTGGGGTTATAGAATTTGTTAAGGAATAAGTAAGGTGAATAGTATGTATAATTTAGGTGAACACTTTAAAAATGGTCAACCAAATCAATTATTATCATCCTCTAAAGTAATATTTCGTGGAAGTCAATATCGAATATCAGTTTTAACTGAAAGATTAATGAGACTTGAATATAGTGTAGATGGTGTTTTTAATGATATGGAAACGGTTATTGTTAAAAACAGATTATTTACAGAACCATCTTTTATAAAACAAGAAGATGAAGGTATATTAAGAATTGAAACTAAATATTTTACGCTTTCTTATGTAAAAAATATGCCCTTTTCTAGCCGTAGTTTAACAGTTTCAATAAAAGATAAAAAAGTTGCTTGGTATTATGGTAATAAGGAGGTTCGGAATTTAAAAAGCTGTGCCCAAAGTTTAGATAATTGTATATCTTTGCCTAAACTTGTTAATGGTTTGTTTGCAACAGATGGTATTGCAACAATTGATGATACATATAGTATGCGTTTTGACATTTATAGTAATCCTGTTATTCCTTCTGTTTCTAAAGGCCATGTTGATCTATACTTATTTATTTATGATAAAGATTTTGGATTATGTTTACAAGATTATTTTCATTTAACAGGATATCCAAAATTAATTCCTAGATATGCTTTAGGTAATTGGTGGAGCAAGGAGTATAACTATAGTGATTTAGAAGTATTATCCTTAATAGAAAAATTTAAGTTACATAATATACCTTTATCTGTTTTCTTATTGGATAATGGATGGTCAAAAGCTGGAGAAAATGTTAAAACAGGATTTACTTTTAATGAAAAATTATATCCTAATCCTAGTGATTTTATTGCTAAAGTACATCATTCAGGTTTAAAAATAGGGTTAAAAATTAATCCTCAATTTGGTTTCTACCCTTGTGAAAAGTATTATAATGAAACTTTGAAATATATAACTGCTAATAAAAAAGGGATAATTCCTTTTGATCCAATGAATATGAAAGATATTGATATATTTTTAAAATTTTATTTGCAACCGTTAGAATATATGGGAATTGATTTTTTTTGGAATGATTATAATGATTCTGATAAAAATAAACTATATTTGATGAACTATTATATGCATAAAGATTTTTTAAGAGAAAATAAACGTGATTTGGTTTTATCACGTAATAGTACCTATGATGCTCACTTGTTTAATATTTTATATTCTGGTCATAATCCAATTGATTGGAATACTTTAAGAATATTACCATTTTATAATTTAAATAGTGCTAATATTGGTGTAAGTTTTTGGAGTCATGATGTTGGCGGTAGTATTGGAGGAATTGAAGATAGTGACTTTTATTTAAGAAGTCTAGAATTTGGTGTCTTTTCCCCTATTCTACGTTTTAATACTGAGTATGGAAATTACTTTAAACGAGAGCCTTGGAAATGGGATGTTGTAACGGATAGTATTGCTAGTTATTATCTAAGACTTCGTCATAAATTAATTCCTTATTTATATACAGAGGCGTATAAATATAGTAAAAATGGAACCCCGATAATTAGACCATTTTATTATCATGATTTTGTTTTTTATGATAATGAAAACTATGTTAATCAATATTATTTTGGTAGTTCTATTATGATTAGTCCTATTATTAATCCTATGGATTCGGTAATTGGAAGAACTATTCAAAAGTTTTATATTCCAGAAGGCGTTTGGTATGATTTTAAGACTGGAAAACGTTTTCTTGGAAATCATAAATATATTGCTTTTTATTCTATAGATGACTATCCTATTTTTGTTAAAAGAGGCAGTATTATTCCTTTAGCTGGTGATGATAGTTTATATAGTGTAAATAATCCTAATAGCTTTGAAATTCACGTTTTTCCTGGTGAGAGTAATACATATCATTTATATGAAGATGATGGAGAAACTATGGAATATCAACAGGGAAAATATCATATTACAGAGTTAGATTATAATTATCGAGCAAGTAATTACACATTAATTATTCGTTCTTTAGAAGGAGATACTAGTGTTATACCAGAAAAAAGAAATTTTAAAATAGTTTTTCGTAATACAAAAAAATCTGATAATGTTGTTGTATATGAAAATAATCAAGAATTACAAGATATTCAAACTGAGACAACTGAAACTGATTTTATTGTGTATATAAAAAATGTTGATACAAAGAATCAATTAGTTGTTAACTGTTATGGAAAAGATATCGAAATTGATAGTTTAAAACTTATTAAAGATGATATTGATAGTATTATTTCTGACTTAAAAATAAATACGGTTATTAAAGATGATGTAGCTAGAATAATGTTTAATGAAGAGATGTCTTTAGGTAATAAAAGAATAGCGCTACGGAAATTAAAAAGAAAAGGATTGGATACAAGAAGTGTAAAAATCTTTTTAAGACTATTAGAATATATGGAGATGTAATATGGAAAATATTTATATGACAATTATAGAATTTTTGGCTACGTTTTTAATTATTTATACATTATATTATTTCTTTATTATAAGAAAATGTAAAAAGAATAAAGATTATGTACCAGTGGAAGTGAATTTAATACTAATAAAATATCATATTGACTATAAAAAAATTGATATTTATAGTATGGTTAAAATAGTAAGTTTTGTTACAACAATAATCTTATCTTTTGCTATAACTTTTGTTATTAAATTATATAATAATGCAGTAATATCTTTATTATTTGGAACTCTTTTATCATTATTATTAGCACTTATCTGTTATCAAATAATTGGAAATCACTATGCAAAGAAAAGTAAGATAAAAAAATAATTGTTTAAAGAAAAAGATTGTGTTATAATTATTTTAGAATAGGGTGATTTTATGAAATTGAAAGATTTTCTTAGTCATATACCAAATAATGAATTAACAAGTCGATTGATGCTTTTAGATAAAAGTGTAATGGAATTACATCAAAATAATTATTATGTGGTTAGTGATATGGCAGATATAGAAGTTATTAATGATGAAATAACCTTAGCTTCATTTAAAAATAAAGTTGATTATATTAAACAAGAACAGGAAGGTTTTAATTCAAATGGCGATAAACAAGATATTTTAGAGATGTGTTCCATTGGTATTTGTGCTTTTAATCGATTTAATAAGTTTTATACTAACAAAGAATTTATTAGTTATTTAATTGATAATTTAGATATGTTTTTAGAAAATGGGAAAATACCTAAAATGTTTCAAGAATATTATATAGATGTTTTTATGCGTGGTAATATTGATTATATTAATAATTTTGCTTTAAATTATAATAATGATCGAGGAAATAATAAAAATAGTAGTTTGGTTTATACAAAATCAACAGCAGTAGGAAGAGCTTTTAGTGATAAAGAAAATGGTTATGCTAAAATACTTCTTTTACCAGCAGTATTATGTTTAGTATTTTTAATTGTTATTGTTGTATATTTTATTTTTTATAGGTAAAATAACCAAATAATACAGATTAGTTTTAAAGTTGTCATCATTTGTAAATTATGGAGGTAATTCATGGAACCAATATTAGATTTTAATAAAAAAGAAAAATTTGTAAGATTAAGAGTGTACTTTGATCAATATGGTTTTGACAAAACTTATTGTATTTTGGAGTATACAATTGATGATCCGGATAGAATTGAACGAGTATATCAAAGAAGAATTGATGGTACCGATAAGTACTATGAAATTATTAATTTTTTATCTTCACATAAGTTATATGAACCTGTTCTATTTTTTGACTATTGGACAGGAAAACAAAGAGAATCATTATGTGATATATATGACCATTCAATATTTAAACTTCCAGGACGTTTGGCCAATAATGCTCGGGATGCAGTTTTAGATAAAAGGCAGAAAATTAGAGAAGCTATTGAGCGTGCTCAAGATGATTTTGCTCATTCTATTTCTGAATATAAATCAAAAAAACATTATCGTGATAAGTTACTTTCCGGTCCTCAAAATGGAAGACGTGCACAGCATATAAGGGAAGAATTAATAAGAGATATAGAGAGAAGAAAGCAATCAAGAAAAAGAGCCCTTAAAATTACAATTAGTTTTATTGCAAGTATTGCAATATTATCAGCAACTTTATCGACTTATAAATTAACTGAAAGAACTCAACTAAGTCAAAGTCCAATTATTCGTTGGGAAAATCATGATTCATCTGATCGATATAATTTACATCTTTCACAACATGATAATTTTATTATTGAAAATTATCCAAGATTTGAAAGAGTATTTTTAGATTACATGAATGAAAATTATGAAAACATAACACGATCTGATGGGTATTTTTTAATAAATTATATTGATAATATTGTTAAAGGTAATTTAAACTATGGTGATGAGTCAATGATGACTTATTCATTGAAGCATCGGAATTTTACTGAAGAAAATACTGCTAATAGAAACATACTGTTTGAATTGTTGTTTGAAATTGAACCGGATATGGAAATTCATTATGGTGGAACTAGAAATTTGTATAATGAAAATAAGATGTATGATTTTTGTAAAAAATGGTGTAATAGAATTCTTTTGGCTGATTCTAATTATTATAGTAATTATAGTAATTATATAAATAATGGTGGTAAATATGAATGGGAAAATGTAATGTCATTTATGGATTGTTCTCCCATTGTGAAATATATAGTATATTCTTATACATATAATGCTGCTTGTGACTCAAATTTTGCTTTTAAATATAAAGATGCAGCAATTATATGGAATAATTCAACGCCAACGCATTTAGAAGTTATAAGTAAGTTAGGAGAGCTGAAGAGTAGGTATGTAAATAATGTTATTCAAAAATGTAAAGGAAACGTTGAAGAACAATCAAAAAATAAATAAAAATAGATTTTTTGTATTTTGAAAGAAGAAAAAACACGGCAATTATCTGTTAAAGGAATTAATCTTAAACATCGTGATAAATATATTTCCATTGAAATTTATCATATAATTAATGATTGTATTAAAAAAAACTTGCTTTTTTCACCTGAGTGTGATATTTTATATGTGCACGAAGGTGTTTTTATTTTGGTTTAAAAAGGAGAATTTGTTTTATGAAAAAAATTAAAAAATTCTTTGGAGAAGTTAAAAAGGAATTAGGTAAAGTAAAATGGCCAACAAAAAAAGATATGGTTAAATATTCGATTGCAACAATTACTTTTGTAGTATTTTTTGCTTTATTCTTTTATTTAATTGATTTGGCTGTGGCCTTTATTAAGACGTTGGTGTAATTATGGAAGAGAAAAAATGGTATGTTGTTAATACATATTCTGGTCATGAGAATATGGTTAAAGAAAAAATCGAAATGCGTGCTCAATCAATGAATATGGAAGATAAAATATGTCGCGTTGTTGTTCCAGAACAAAAAGTTATTGAAGAAAAAGATGGGGTGACAAAAGAGAAAATAAAGAAAATTTTTCCAGGATATATTTTAATAGAAATGGTAATGACTGACGAAGCATGGTTTGTTGTTCGTAATACTCCAGGAGTTACAGGATTTATTGGTTCTTCTGGAAAAGGTGCTAAGCCAACACCTTTACAACCATATGAAGTAGATAATATTCTAAAAAATATGGGAATTACCAAAGAAAAGATTAATGCCGAATTAAAAGAAGGCGATAAAATTAAAATTACAGATGGACCATTTGTTGGTATGTCTGGAACAATTGAAAGCATTGATTTAGAACAAAAATTAGTTAATGCTATTGTTGATTTATTTGGACAAGAAACAAGTATTGAAGTGCCTCTTGATCAAGTAGAAAAAGCATAATTATGCTAAAAAAGTGATAAAATTTATAGAAAATACTATTTAAGTAAAAAAAATAATTGATTTTTTAATGCTTTAATGGTAGAATGATATCGCTATATTTAATTAAATATAGATTTAGTGGGAGAAAAGTGATAAGTGATTCGAGACCACTCGCGGAAAATAAAATAATGAAATAGGAGGTGTTTTTCGTGGCAAAAGAAGTAGTAAAAAAAGTAAAGTTAGCTATTGAAGCAGGACGTGCTACTCCAGCTCCACCAGTTGGAACAGTTTTAGGACCTGCCGGAATTAACTTACAAGAGTTTTGTACTAAGTATAATGAACAAACAAGAGATAAGATGGGAGATGTCTTACCAGTTGAAATATCTATTTATGAAGATAGAACATTTGACTTTATAATTAAGACTCCACCTACAGCATTTTTAATTAAAAAATATGCTAAAATAAAAAAGGGTTCAACTAAAGGAAAAAATGAACCAGTTGGATCTTTAACCGAAGCACAATTACGTGAAATAGCTGAAATTAAATTACCTGATTTAAATGCTTATGATGTTGAAAGTGCTATGAAACAGGTTAAAGGTACTGCTCAAAATATGGGCGTTGAAATAAAATAATAAAATAAAAACATATAGTTAAACTATGTGGAAGGAAATACACTTATCAAAATAATTTCCATTATGACCACAAGGAGGTAGAAATGAAAAAAAGAGGAAAAAGATATAACGAAGCTGTATCTAAAATTGAAAAAGGTCGTTTATATTCTAAAGAAGAAGCTTGTAAATTAGTAAAAGAAACTTCAAATAGTAAGTTTGATGCTACTATTGAAATAGCTATGAATTTAAATGTTGACACTAAAAAAGCTGATCAACAATTACGTGGAGCTATTCTTTTACCTAATGGTACTGGAAAGGACAAAAAAGTTTTAGTTATTGCTAAAGGAGATCAAGCTAAGATAGCTCGTGAAGCTGGTGCTGATTTTGTTGGTGATACTGACATGTTAGAAAAAATTGAAAAAGAAAACTGGTTTGGTTTTGATACTTTAATTGCAACACCTGAAACAATGCCGCTTCTTGGTAAATTAGGACGTGTTTTAGGACCTAAAGGATTAATGCCTAATCCAAAGACTGGAACAGTTACTAATGATGTTGCTAAGGCAATTAACGATGTTAAAGCTGGACGTGTTGAATATCGTACTGATACATTTGGTAATATTCATAGTATCATTGGTAAAGCTAGTTTTGACGAAGGAAAATTAGTTGAAAATTTAGATAGTTTTGTTACAACTATTATTAAGTTAAAACCATCTACTGTTAAAGGAGATTTTGTAAAAAATATTTCCATTTCTAGTACAATGGGACCTGGTATTAAAATTAGTCTAAATTCATTTGACAAATAATAAAATTATGTTATAATAACTATGTTTGTTGGTGCCATAGACAGTAGGTAATATGTAAATCCTACCGAGGACAAGAATCTTTATGAATTAAAGTCCTTATTCTATGCTATAAGGACTTTTATTTATGGTAACAGGAAATAGATAATAATATAAAGGAGGCAAAATGGCAAATGCTAGTATTTTAGCTAAAAAACAAGAAGTAATCGATGAAATAAAAGAACATATTAATAATGCCAATGGTGTTGTTTTGTTTGATTATCGTGGACTTACTGATAGTGAAGCTAAAGAATTAAGAAGAGCGTTAAGAAATGCTGGTGGCGATTATAAAGTATATAAAAATACATTAATGGCCCGTGCTTTAAACGATTTAAACATTAATATTGATGAAAGTCTTGTTGGACCAAGTGCTCTTGCTTATTCATCTGATCAAATAGCACCTATTAAAGTATTAACTGATTTTGCAAAAAAACATGAGTCAGTTATTCTTAAAGTAGGAATTGTTGATAATGAAATTACAGATAAGAATAAGTTAGCAAGTTTAGCAACTATTCCATCACGCGATGGACTACTTACAATGCTTGCTGGAGGAATGATTGGTATTGTTAAGGATTTATCAATATGCTTAGATTTATATTCTAAGGATAAGGAATAATAAAAATAGGAGGAGAAAGAAAATGGCAAAATTAACAAGAGATGAATTTATTAATTCATTAAAGGAAATGAACTTATTAGAAATTAAAGAATTAGTTGATGCAATGAAAGAGGAATTTGGAGTAGATCCTAGTAGTGTAGCTGTAGCTGCACCAGTAGCAGGAGCTGAAGCTGCTAACGAAGGACCAAGTACTGTAACTGTTACATTAGTTAATGCAGGAGCTGCTAAAGTTAATGTAATTAAGGTTATTAAAGAAATTACTGGTCTTGGATTAAAAGAATCTAAAGATATCGCCGACAATGGTGGTGCTGTAAAAGAAAACATTTCCGTTGATGAAGCTAATGAAATTAAAGCTAAATTAGAAGAAGCTGGCGCTGAAGTAGAAGTTAAATAAGCTAGTGTAAAGTATGATAAAAGACATTAATAATTTAATGTCTTTTCTTGTTTTTAAATAAAAAATAACCTATAATGATAATATAGGAGTCGTGGATGAAAAAAATATATATTACGAATGAAGATAAAAAAGAATTTCGTGATACACCTAATGGCAGAATGAAAGTGTTATGGATGAGATTAGGGATTATGATAGATTTTTTATCTACTTTAGGAATTAGTTTATTATTAATTTATTCAAGTTATTTTTACTTGTGGACATTCTATCTATTATTATATCTTTTATTAGTGATTGTTGTTCTTGGTGGAGAATTTATTGGTACTTATTATGGAGCTTTAGAACAATATGTTATTGACAAAAATAATAAAAAGGAATTGAATTATTTAGATAGTTAAAAAGTTATGAAAAAGAAAATTTGGTTTTGGATAATTGGAATGCTTTTGTTTTTACTTGTTGGTACTTTTTTAATAAATAATTACATGATAAAGACAGTGGAGAATAGAATTGTTAATATTAATGATATTAGTAATTATCACGATATAGATGCAATATTAGTTTTAGGATGTAAGGCATATAGTGATGGTCCTAGTTTAATGCTTAGCTATCGCCTTGATAAAGGTGAAGAAATATATCAACTTTTAAATACGAAATTGATATTATCGGGAGATCATGGAACGGAAAAATATGATGAAGTAAATGTTATGCGTGATTATATATTAGAAAAAGGAATAGATAGAAAAGATATCTTTTTAGATCATGCAGGATTTACTACATATGATAGTATTTATCGAGCAAAATATGTTTTTAATGCCAAGAAAATAGTTATTGTAACTCAAAAATATCATTTATATCGTGCATTATATATTGCTCATGCTTTAAATATTGATGCTATAGGTGTTGAAGCAAATGAAATTCCTTATAAAAGTATCATGTTAAAAAATGAAATAAGAGAAATATTCTCACGCGATAAAAATTTTATTAAATGCATTTTAAAACCGAAAAGTAAATATTTAGGTGAAATGATATCATTAGAAGAAGATGGAGCAATTACTAATGGATAAAAATAGTGGATTATCTTTGAAATCCACTATTTTTTTGTTCTTCTTGTTTACGTTGTTCTTGTTCTCTTTTTAATCGTAATACTTCTTCTTTCTTTTTTTTCAATCTTTCAATTTCTAAACGAAAATTGGCTAATGGTTCAATGCTATGTCCCAACGTATCATCGCCAGATGATGATTTTTTCTTTTGTGGTTCATCATTTCTTGTTTCAAAATGAAAAGGTTCAGTATTATTAGTAGAATGTTCATCACCGTGGTTAAAATTAAAAATATTTTCCATTATTATCTCCATTTCTCGCTATATTTTCATAATTATTATATCATTTACACTTTTTTTATGCAATTTATTTGATATTTCTTGTGTAAATATTTATTTTTAGATAATTAATAGTAAAAAATATTAATTTTGTGATAAAATAATAGAGATTTGGAGTGTTTATGGATAAAATTATTATTAAAGGAGCTCGTGAGAATAATTTAAAAAATATTGATTTAGAGCTTCCAAAAAATAAATTAATTGTAATGACTGGATTATCAGGAAGTGGTAAATCATCTCTTGCTTTTGATACTATTTATGCTGAGGGTGAACGACGTTACATTGAAAGTTTATCTGCTTATGCAAGACAATTTTTAGGAGGAAGTGAAAAACCTGATGTTGATAGTATAGAGGGTTTATCTCCTAGTATTAGTATTGATCAGAAATCGATTAATAATAACCCTAGAAGTACAGTTGGTACGGTAACAGAAATATATGACTATTTACGTCTTTTGTTTGCTAGAATTGGTGTTCCGTACTGTCCTTATCATCATCGACCAATTAAAAGTCAAAGTGTTGAAGAAATAGTTAACAAATTATTGGAATATCCTATTGGAACGAAATTAGTTATTATGTCACCTATAGTTCATGGTGAAAAAGGGACACATAAGGATTTATTTGATTCTCTTCGTAAAGAAGGTTTTATTCGAGTACGTGTTAATGGTGAAATATTTGATTTATCTGAAGAAATTACATTGGAAAAGAATATTAAAGATAAGATAGATATTATTATTGATCGTATTGTAATTAAAGAAGATATAAGGAGTAGACTTTATGAATCAATTGAACTAGCTACTAATAAAGCTGATGGTAAGGTTGTAGTTGATGTTTTGGGTGAAGGTGAAATATTATTTTCCACCAAGTATGCTTGTCCGGAATGTAATTATTCATTGCCAGAATTAGAACCAAGATTATTTAGTTTTAATAGTCCATATGGTGCTTGTAAAGAATGTAAGGGTTTAGGCACTAAATTAAAAATTGATCCCGATTTAGTAATTCCTAATAAGGATAAAAGTTTGAATGAAAATTGTATTGTTACATTATCGGATGATAAGGAATCAATTGATTATCGTAAACTAGAAATTGTTTGTAAGCATTACAGAATAGATATGAATAAACCATTTAATAAAATAAGTAAAGAAAAACAGAATATTATATTATATGGTTCAAATGAATTAATTGAATTTAAAATAACTACTAAAAGCGGTAATGTTATGAAAAATAACAATTTTTATGAAGGCGTTATTAATAATTTAGAAAGAAGATATATGGAAACATCAAGTGAATGGATAAGAGATTGGTTATCTAATTATATGATTGAATTAGAATGTCCAAAATGCCATGGTGCAAGACTTGATGATAGTGTTTTAAATATTTTTGTTGATAAAAAGAATATATTTGACATTACATGTATGTCTATTAAAGACATTTTAAGTTGGTTTAGTGAATTAAAATTAACAAAAAAAGAGGAAGAAATTGCAAACCTTTTAATTAGCGAAATAAAAAACAGATTGAATTTTTTACATAACGTGGGACTTGATTATTTAACTCTAGCGAGAAATGCTGGAACTTTGTCAGGAGGAGAAAGTCAAAGAATAAGATTAGCAACTCAAATAGGTTCAAGATTAACTGGTGTTTTGTATGTTTTAGATGAACCAAGTATTGGTCTTCATCAAAAAGATAATGAAAAGTTAATACGTTCTCTTCAAGAAATGCGCGATTTAGGAAATACATTAATTGTTGTAGAACATGATACGGATACAATGCTTGCTGCTGATTATTTAGTGGATATAGGTCCTGGGGCAGGTGATAAAGGTGGTTATGTTGTTGCTGCCGGAACTCCTTCGGAAGTAATGAATAATCCAAATAGTTTAACTGGTAAATACTTAAAAGGTATTTTAAAAATAGATATTCCTAAAAAACGTCGTAAGGGTAATAAAAAGTATTTAGAAGTAGTTGGGGCTCGTGCTAATAATTTAAGGAATATTAACGTAAAATTTCCTCTTAATACATTTACTTGTGTGACTGGTGTATCCGGTAGTGGTAAATCAAGTTTAGTTAATGAAATATTAATGAAAGCTATTAGTTCTAAATTATACAAATCAAAAGATAAACCACTTGATCATGATAAAATTAATGGAATTGAAAATATTGATAAGTTAGTTTTTATTAGTCAAAATCCAATTGGACGTACTCCAAGGAGTAATCCTGCTACTTATACTGGTGTTTTTGATGATATTAGGGATTTATTTACAAATACCAAAGAGGCTAGATTATTAGGCTATGGTAAGAATCGATTTTCTTTTAATGTTAAGGGAGGTCGTTGTGAAGCTTGTTGGGGCGATGGTGTTAAAAAAATAGAAATGCATTTTTTACCTGATGTTTATGTTCCTTGTGAAGTATGTCATGGAACACGTTATAATAGTGAAACATTAAGCGTTAAGTATAAAGGAAAGAATATTGCGGAAGTTTTGGAAATGCGGGTTAGTGAAGCTTTAGATTTTTTTAGTAATGTACCTAAAATAAAACATAAACTTCAAACAATGGAAGATGTCGGTCTAGGTTATGTTAAGCTTGGTCAAAGTGCTCCTTCTTTATCTGGTGGTGAAGCAGGTCGTGTTAAATTGGCTAAAGAACTTCAAAAAAAGCCTACAGGAAAAAGTTTATTTATTCTTGATGAACCAACAACTGGCCTTCATACAGATGATATTAAAAAATTATTAGTAATTTTAGAAAGAATTGTAGATAATGGCGATACTGTAATTGTTATAGAACATAATTTGGATGTTATAAAAGTAGCAGATTATATTATTGATTTAGGTCCAGATGGTGGTTCTGGAGGAGGAACTGTTGTTGCTTCTGGAACTCCAGAAGAAATAGTCAAAGTTAAAGAAAGTTATACTGGTCAGTTTTTATCAAAAATATTATAAAATTGACAAGAAATTCTTTTCTTGTTAAAATATATCCTTGTAATTTGAGGTTTAATATGAAATATGAAGTAGGTAAAAGAAAAGTCTCTTTAAAAAAAATGAATTTTGAAAAAGTCAGTGAAATTTATATGATAGGTTATACCTTAAATAAGGATAAAAATAGTTATTCGGAAGCAATAATTATCTATGATGATGAAACAAGTGTTATTACTGATGACCATTCATTAATAGTTCAATATTTAATTTTGTATGCTGAACAACATAATTTGATTCTAAATGAGCTATCAAAAGATTCTCATGTTTATCAATTAATTGGTCAAAGTGAACAACAATTTAAGAAAATTTTTGAAAAAATACGCTATTATGATGATTTAAAAAAAATGAAGTTAGATAGCTTAGAAAGAATTTATGCCTTAGGAATAGTTGACTTGATTTCTTATGTTTTATTAAACAGTGAGCATAATTTTAATAGTTCGATTGTTTATAGTACGGTTATGCTTATTTCTTCTATTCTAATGGGAATATTATTGGTTGATTATAAGAATAATACTCTTATTGATATTCAAAATAGACTTAATGAGTTAATTCGGACTTTTTCCAAAGATTTAATAGATAACCATGAGAAAGTATTGGAATTAAGTTTATAATAAAAACAAAGCAAATTGAAATATATTTAATTTGCTTTTTTTAATTGTTTTCTTTACTCTTATATTATATACTATAGGTGAGGAGATATTATGAATAGAGTGGCATTAGACTTAGGATTTATTAAAATATATTGGTATTCTATTACGATGTTTTTAGGAGTCTTTTTAGGTATTGTTGTTGCTTATATAGAAATTAAAAAACACAAAATTAATTTAACTAAATTTGAAAACATGGCTTTTTGGGCAATTATCTTTGGTTTTTTAGGAGCTAGAATATATTATGTTTTATTTAATTTGGATTATTATTTAACATATCCAATTGAAATAATTAAGGTATGGAATGGTGGCCTTGCTATTCATGGAGGAATAATTGGGGCAGCTTTAGCTATTTTCTTTTATTGTCGAAAAAATGGTTTATCTATACTTTTAATGCTAGATATATGTGCACCTGGTTTAATGATTGGTCAAGTTATTGGTCGTTGGGGTAATTTTTTTAATAGTGAAGCTCATGGTGGTGTTGTATCCCGAGAATTTCTTGAAAAACTTCATCTTCCAAATTTTATAATTGAGGGAATGTATATAAATGGAAATTATTATCATCCGACCTTTTTTTATGAAGCTTTTTTTAATTTAATTGGTTTTATTATTTTAATAATTTTACGTCGAAATAAAAAAATTAAAATAGGTACTATTACTGGTATATATCTAATGTGGTATAGTATTATTCGTTTTTGGGTTGAATCACTTCGAACGGATAGTTTAATGTTAGGAAATTTAAAAATGGCTCAAGTTATTTCGATTATATTATTTGTTAGTGGTTTGATTTTAATAATAGTAAATAGAAAAAGAGAAAAATATAATAGTGAGGTAGAAAAATGATTTCCTTTACGAGTAATGTAAAAAATGAAGTTGCTAGTTATGATGGCGATCGGAGTGAGAATTTGGCTATGTTGTCGGCCATTATTCGAAATAGTGGAAAATATGATAATAATAATATTACAATAATAACGGAAAATTCTAAAGTTGCTAAACGAATATATCTTCTTTTTTTAAATATATATAATGTGCCAGTTACTATAGATGATAAAGAAAATTCTTTTAATAGAAATAGGTTATATGTTGTTAAGGTGACTGGTGATATTTCCTTTATTTTGAAGGATTTATCTATTGTTGATGATAATATGCATTATTTAAAAGTAGTTAATAGCTATTTGATGGATAGTGAAAATGAGAAAAGGGCCTATTTAAAGGGAATTTTCCTATCTTGTGGAAGCGTTAATGATCCGAAGACAAGTCGATATCATTTAGAATTTTTTATTAATAATGAAGAAGAAGCATTATTTATTAATAATTTATTAAATGGATATTATTTAAATAGTAAAGTTATATTAAAAGATAAAAAGTACATGGTATATGTTAAAGAAGCTGAAAAAATTGGTGATTTTTTGAGAATTATTAATGCTTCTCAGGCAGTTATGTATTACGAAGATATAAGAATATATCGTGATCATAAAAATATGACTAATCGATTAAATAATATGGAACAAGCTAATATTGAAAAAACGATAAATACATGTAATAGTCAAATTAAAGATATTAATTATATTATGGAAAAATTAGGTATAGATTTTTTAGATGATAAATTAAAGGATGCATGTACTTATCGGTTAAAATATCCAGAATCATCTTTGCAAGAATTAAGTAGTATAATGAGTCTAGAGATAGGAAAATCTATTACTAAATCGGGTTTAAATCATCGCTTTAGGAAAATAAAAGAAATAGCTAGTAAATTAAAAGAAAATAAATAAAAAAAGAACATTAATTGTTCTTTTTTTCTAATATTTTATCAACAATACCATAAAGAAGAGCTTCATTAGCATCTAGATAATGGTCTCTTTCTGTGTCTTGTTCTATTTTAGATATTTTTTGTTTAGTATTTTGGGATAATATAATATTGAGCTTTTCTTTCATTTTTAAAATACGTTCGGCAGCAATTTTAATTTCTGTTGCTTGACCTGTTGCTCCACCAAGAGGCTGATGAATCATAACTTCAGCATTGGGAAGAATATATCTTTTTCCTTTTGTTCCACATGATAATAAGAAAGCTCCCATACTTGCAGCCATTCCAATACATATTGTTGATACATCACTTTTAATAAAATTCATGGTATCCATAATTGCAAATCCGCTAGTAATAGATCCACCGGGACTGTTAATATATAATGAAATATCATTATGATTAATAGAATCAAGGTATAATAGTTCACTAATTATAATATTAGCATTGTAATCATTAATTTCACCACTTAATAGAATAATACGATCTTTTAATAAACGGGAAAATATATCATAACTTCTTTCTCCATTTTGTTCTTTATCAATAATTATTGGAATTAAATTCATTTTATCACCCATAATAGATTATGTATTAATTATTTTTTTATACGATAAAATATGTAGATGGATTTACTTTTTTTTGAATAAATGATATACTACATATAAGAATAGGAATAGGTTATGATAGTAGAAAATATTAAAGTTAGTGTTGATGGAATGGAAATTGAGGTATCGCGTGGAACTAGTTTACTAGAAATATCTAAAATGTTTAAAAGTAAAGGTCGTAGACCAATAGTAGCTTCAGTTAATGATATTGTACATGAATTAAGTTATACACCTAATGATAATGATAATATTGTATTTTTAGATGTTACTAGTCCTTTAGCTAATAGAATATATGTTAATGGTCTTATTTTATTACTTAATTATGCGTTTGATGAATTATATCATGGAAAAAATCGTATAACTGTAAAACATTCAGTTGATAAAGCTATATGTATTGAAGTTGATGAAGACATTACGAAAGAAGATTTAAATAATGTTGAAAAGAAAATAAAGGCAGTAGTTGAGGCAAATTTACCAATTAATAAAATGACGGTTTTAAAAAATGAGGCTATTGATTATTTTAAGAAAACTAATGATACATCTAAAGTTCGTTTGTTAGAATATATGACTAGTACCTACGTTCATTTATACAAAATAGGAAATATGTATAATTATATTTTTAGCAAAATGCCTTGTGAAACGTCATGTTTAAGTGAGTTTAAATTAACATATTTAAATGAAAAAGAATTTATATTACAGTTTCCAAGTATAAATACCGGAAAGATAAAAGATTATGTTCATCATGAAAAACTATTTGATGTGTTCAAAGAAGCTAAAGAATGGGGAAAACTTATTCATGTTGAAAATTCGAGTGATTTAAATAAAGTTGTTTCTTTGGGATATATGGATCATTTAATAAGAATTAGTGAGACGTTAATGAATAATCGCATTCTTGATCAAGTGAAACTTATTCGAAAAACGAATAATAAAGTAAAGGTAGTTTTAATAGCTGGACCATCTAGTAGTGGAAAGACAACTGCTTGTACTAAACTTGCAGTTTATTTACATAGTTTTGGTTTAACACCTAAAATGATTTCCATGGATGACTTTTTTAAAGATCGAGCTGATACACCAAAAAAAGAAAATGGTGAATATGATTTTGAATGCTTAGAAGCAATAGATTTAAAATTATTTAATAAAACAATTAAAGATTTATTAGAAGGTAAAACGGTTAAAATGCCAACATTTGATTTCTATAGCGGGGAGAAAAAGTTTAAAAAGGAAATGACTCTATTACCTACAGATATTTTATTAATCGAAGGAATTCATGCTTTAAATCCAAAGTTATTAGTAGATATTAATCGTGATGTTAAATATAAAATATATTTATCACCATTAACTTCTGTTAATATCGATCGTGATAATCGCATTTATTTAACAGATAATCGCCTATTACGACGTATGATTCGTGATAATCGTACTAGAGGATATACTGTTTCTGATACATTAAGACTTTGGAAAGATGTTAGAGAAGGGGAAGAAAAATATATTTTCCCATATCAGGATGAAGCTGATTTTGTTTTTGATACTGCTTTAATATATGAATTCTGCTTATTAAAAACTTATGTTATGCCTCTTTTATATTCTGTAAAGACGGATGATCCTAATTATTCAGAGGCAGTAAGATTAATGAAGGTATTAGATGTATTTTTACCAATTCCAAGCGAAGCGATACCAGCTGATTCAATTGTACGTGAATTTATTGGTGGAAGCTGCTTTTAGATAAATGAAAGGAAGATGATAAAATGAAAGTTGCAATTAATGGTTTTGGAAGAATTGGGAGATTAGTATTTCGTTTAATGAATGATGATCCTAAAATGGAGGTTGTTGCAATTAATGATTTAACGGATGCTCACCAATTAGCTTATTTATTAAAATATGATACAAATCACCGTAATTATGATGTTAATAGTATTCAAAGTGATGACGAAAATATTATAGTTCGAGGAAAAAAAATAAGAGTTTTAAGTGAAAAAGATCCTAGTAATTTGCCATGGAAAGAAATGGGGATTGATGTTGTATTTGAGTGTACAGGTTTCTTTACTAGTAAAGAGGGTGCATATGCTCACATTACAGCAGGTGCTAAAAAAGTTATTATTTCGGCTCCTGCTAAAGGTGATTTGAAAACTATCGTATATAATGTTAATGAAGAAACGTTAGATGGAAGTGAAGAGGTAATATCAGCAGCTAGTTGCACAACTAATTGCCTAGCACCGGTTCTTAAAGTTATTAATGATAATTTAGGAATTGAAAAAGGATATATGACAACGGTTCATGCTTATACAAATGATCAAGCAACTTTAGATGTTGCACATAAAAAAGGAATGTATTCTCGTCGTGGTAGAGCTGCAGCAGCTAATATTGTACCTGCTTCTACTGGGGCTGCTAGTGCCATTGGTGAAGTTATTAAGGATCTTAAAGGTAAACTAGATGGAACTGCTATGCGTGTTCCGGTACCAACTGGATCTGTTATTGATTTAACTTTGGAATTAAAGAAAAACACTACTAAAGAAGAAATTAACGAATTATTTAAAAATAATCAAAATGAAACGATTATGTATACGGAAGATCCTATTGTATCAAGTGATGTTATTGGATTAATGTATGGTGCTGTAGTTGATGGATTGTCAACGAATGTTTTAGAAGTTAATAATCGCCAACTTGTTAAAATAGTAGCATGGTATGATAATGAAATGGGATATAGTGCTCAAATGGTTAGAACTGCTAAATATTTAATGAATAAGTAGGGTTCTATGGAATATATTGTAAGATTTTTTCGAGATACAATATCTGGATTTACATATTTTGTATATTGCTTAGTAATATTATTTCTTATTTTTGCTATTATTGGTTATTTTGTAACTGATAAGTATCAAAGTAAAAAAAGATGAAATAAAAACAAATAAATTAAAAAAAATTTATTTGTTTTTTTTATAATATTACTTGCTGAATAGATTCTTTTAGAGTTAAAATAAAGATAGAGTAGTGTCAAATTGTAAGAAAGTGAGATGAATAAACATATGTTCGATAGAAAAAAAGATAACAAGATACATAAATTGACTGATGTAATAAAATTTTCATTTTCATCTATTATTAGTTTTTTAATTGATTATAGTTTATTTACATTGTTTTCTATAAAAATTAATAATATTAGCCTATGTAACATATTAGCTAGAATAATATCATCTAGTGTTAATTATACATTAAATAGAAAAATGGTTTTTAAAAGTAAAAAAAGTTTATATAAATCTATTATTTCTTATTTTCTATTAGCTTTTTGTATTCTTTGTTTAAATACAATGTTATTAAATATGTTTGTCTATTATTTTTCTATCAATAAATTTATTGCTAAGTTAATAACGGAGATTTTATTATTTATAATTAGTTTTATTGTCCAGAAACAATTTGTTTTTCGAGAAAAAGTAAAAAGATAATTATTTTTGAAATATTATTATAAAATATATTCTTTTCTCTTTATATATGATATAATTTGTTATATAAGTGAGAATGAAAGCATGGTGATGTTATGAGTCTTATTGAATTTAAAAATGTAACAAAACAATATAAAAATGGTGTTACAGCTTTATATGATTTAAATTTAAGTATTGAAAAAGGTGATTTTGTATTTATTATTGGTGGTTCTGGTTGTGGAAAAAGTACATTATTTAAACTTTTATATAGAGAAGAAAAAGCTACAAAGGGATCTATTATTCTTGGTGGTATTAATGTTGGTAAACTACGAAATAGAAATGTTTTTAAATTACGTCGAAGGTTAGGAATAGTTTTTCAAGATTATCGTTTATTACCTAAACTTACAGTTTATGAAAATGTTGCCTTTGCTTTAGAAGCAATTGGTGAAAAACGTAGTAATATTCGACCAAAAGTGTTAAAGTCTTTAGAATTGGTTGGTTTAAAAGGTAAAGTAAGAGAATATCCAGATAATTTATCTGGAGGAGAACAACAACGTGTAGCTATAGCAAGAGCAATTGTAAATGAGCCAAAATTATTAATATGTGATGAACCTACAGGTAATCTTGATCCGGTTATGAGTATGGAAATTGTCGAATTATTGGCAGATATTAATAAAAAAGAGGGTACGACAGTATTAATGGTTACTCATGATAAAGATATAGTTAATAAAATGAAAAAACATGTTATTGCCCTTAAAGA
The DNA here is from genome assembly GCA_946533175.1 of uncultured Clostridia bacterium. GTDB lineage: Bacteria > Bacillota_I > Bacilli_A > RF39 > UBA660 > RUG12783. The sequence goes on along the minus strand of CAMNBS010000001.1, from coordinate 56,051 downwards.
TGGACATTTATTTAAAGATTATAAGAAAGGGGAATATGTTGATGAAGTTCTTTAGAGTTATAGGAAGAAGTATTCGTGATGCTTTCAAAAGCGTTGGGCGAAATTTTTCCTTATCAATTGCATCTATTACGTGTGTTCTAATTACTTTATTAATTGTTGGTGTATCATTAATTATCTTTTATAATGTTAATGAGACAACTGATAAAATAGAAAGTGATTTATCTATGTATATTTTTATTAGTAATGATGCTGATAATTTTGATATTACGTCGTTAGAAACACAGATAAAAGGAATTGATAATGTTGATCCAGATTATGTAACTTTTAAAAGTAAGGCAGAAATAAAAAAAGAAATGATGGATGGCAGTGAAACATTTAATAATATTATGAGTGAGTGGGATGAAGAAGAGAATCCCCTACAGAATATTTATATTGTTAAAGTTAAAGATTCTCATAAATTAAAGGAAACTGCTAAATCTATTCAAAATTTATCTAAGGTAACACTCGTTAAGTATGGTGAAGGTGTTATTGAACAATTATTAGCAGCTGGAGATGGAATTCAAAGATTTTCATTCATTGTAGCAGTGTTATTGATTATTGTCACAGTATTTTTAATTATTAATACTATTAAGTTAACTATCTTTTCTCGAAAAAGAGAAATATCAATTATGCGTCTTGTTGGGGCAAGTAATTTTTCAATTAAAATGCCTTTTGTTTTTGAAGGAATGTTAATTGGTATAATAGGATCAATTATTCCTATTGCATCAGTTGTTTATGGATATTATTATATTTATGATGTTTTAGGTGGTAAACTATTAACTGAAATAGTTACACTAGTTCCTCCTCGCGAAATAGTTTTTAAAATATCATTATTTATTCTTTTAATTGGAGCGGTTGTTGGTATGATAGGTTCATCATCAGCTGTAAAAAAATATTTGAAAGTATAAATAGAATACCTGTTATAAAATAGGTATTTTTTTAATATAATATAATTAGCACTCCTACTTGACAAGTGCTAAAAATAGTGTATAATGTAATTGGTGAGGTGATATGTATGTATAATCAAGAAAATCAAAAAGAAGAAAATGTTCTTGAAAAATATGGCCGTGATGTAACAAAAGCATCACGCGATGGCAAAATTGATCCAGTAATTGGGCGAGATGAAGAAATAAGAAGTATCACACGTATTTTATCAAGAAAAACTAAAAACAATCCGGTTTTAATTGGAGAACCTGGTGTTGGTAAAACCGCTATAGTAGAAGGACTTGCTAATCGTATAACCAAAGGAGATGTTCCTAATTCTTTGAAGAATAAAACTATTTGGGAATTGGATTTAGCAGCTTTAGTTGCTGGAGCTAAATATCGTGGTGAATTTGAAGAGCGACTTAAAAATGTTTTAAATGAAATAAAGAAAAGTGAAGGTAATATCATCATGTTTATTGATGAAATTCACATGATTGTGGGTAATTCTGCTGAAGGAGCGATGGATACTGGTAATATTTTAAAGCCGATGTTAGCTAGAGGAGAAATACATGTTATTGGAGCAACTACTTTAAATGAATATCGTAAATATATTGAAAAAGATGGTGCTTTAGAGCGTCGTTTTCAAAAGATTAAAGTTAGTGAACCAACGGTTGAAGATACTATAACTATTCTTCGTGGATTAAAAGAAAGATTTGAAATTCATCATGGTGTAAGCATTACCGATAAAGCTTTAATTAGTGCAGCTACTTTATCTAACCGTTATATAACCGATCGTTATTTACCTGATAAAGCGATTGATTTAGTTGATGAGGCTTGTGCCACAATAAGAGTACAAATGGATTCTGTTCCTATTGAACTTGATACTTTAACAAGAGAGATATTATCTCTTGAAATTGAAAGACAAGCAATAAAAAAAGAGACAGATGAATTTAGTAAAAAGCGTTTACAACAAATTGAAGATAAACTATATACTTTAAAACAAGATGAAGCAAAACTTAAAGAATCATGGGAAAAAGAAAAGGGTATTAATGATAAAATAAAAGCTAAAAAGAGCGAATTAGAAAAAGCTAAATTTACTTTAGAAACAGCAGAAAATAATTATGATTTAGAAACGGCTGCTAGATATCGTCATGGTGAAATACCAAGACTTGAAAAGGAATTGGAAGAGTTAAAACATAATTCTGAAAATCGTTTATTAAGTGATACAGTTAATGAAGAAGATATCGCTCAAGTTATATCAAAATGGACAAATATTCCTATTTCTAAATTAATGAGTGGTGAAAGAGAAAAATTGTTACATTTGTTTGATAAAATGAAAGAAAATGTAATGGGGCAAGATGAAGCTTTAAAACTAGTTAGTCAAGCTATTATTAAATCACGAGCTGGTATTAAGGATCCTAATCGTCCTATTGGATCATTTATCTTTTTAGGACCAACAGGTGTTGGTAAAACAGAAGTAGCTAAAACACTTGCTTATGAACTGTTTGATGATAAAACTCATATGGTAAGAATTGATATGTCTGAGTATATGGAAAAATTTAGTGTATCACGTCTTATTGGTTCGCCTCCAGGATATGTAGGATATGAGGAAGGTGGACAACTTACAGAAGCTGTAAGACGTAATCCTTATAGTATTGTTTTATTTGATGAAATAGAAAAGGCTCATCCAGAAGTATTAAACTTATTATTACAAATATTGGATGATGGACGTATAACGGATTCCAATGGTCGAACAGTTGATTTTAAAAATACAATTATTATTATGACAAGTAATTTAGGTAGTGAATATGCTATTAATGGCAATACTGCTAAAGTAATAGAAGAACTTCAACATACTTTTAGACCAGAGTTTATTAATCGTATAGATGAGATAGTTGTCTTCAAACCATTAAGTAAAGAAACAATATATCAAATATTAGATAAGATTATTAAAGAACTTGAAGAATGGTTACATGATAAAAATATTCGTATTAAACTAACAGATAAAGCAAAAGATTATTTAGTGGATATTGGTTACGATGTTAACTATGGAGCAAGACCACTTAAAAGAGTTGTATCTCAAACAATTGAGAATATGATTGCGGAAAAAATAATATCTGGTGAAATAAAATATGGTGAAGTAGTTACTTTTGATTATGATAAAAGTTTATTTATAAAAAATTCCTATTAATATAGGAATTTTTTTGTATAATTAATTGTATTAATTCCAAAATAATATTGGTGATATTATGTTTAATGGAACAATTGATGTTATTATTAAAGGATTTACTTCATTAATATTTTTGTTTTTTGTTATTAAAATAATGGGAAAAAAGCAAATTAGTCAATTAAATATTTTTGATTATGTTATTGGGATTAGTCTTGGTAATATAGCGGCGGAAATGACTATAAATAAGGATATTACAATGCTTAATGCTTTTATTGCTATGAGTATATATGGGCTTGTTTCACTATTAGTTTCATTTATTACAACTAAAAGTATTATAGCTCGTAGATTTATCTCTGGGGTTCCAATTGTATTAATGGAACATGGAAAAATTAGTATGGGACAGTTAAAAAGAGTAAAACTTGATTTAAATGATTTATTACAAGATGCTAGAGAAGATGGCTATTTTGATCTATCTGAAATAGATTATGCAATTATGGAAGTAAGTGGTAAAGTAACTTTTTTACCAAAATCAATATATGCTCCAGTAAAAGTTAATGATATAGATATAAAAATTAAAGAAAACGGTTTAACAGCTAATTTAATTATTGATGGAAATATTATGGAAAACAATTTAAAAGCCTTTGGTAAAGATAAGAAATGGTTAATGAAACAAATAAAGGATAATGGCTATCAAGATGTTAAAGATATTTTACTTTTAATCTGTAATAATAGTGGAAAAGTTACTATTTATGATAAGAAATATCAAGTTGGTCGAAGTGTTTTAGAATAATTTATTTAATATGTCAAATAGCAGAATAATAATTGACTAAAACATTTATGTATTGTATCCTATAAGTAGAGAGGATGATGTATTTTATGAATGTTGAAAATGAACTTGCAAGATTAGAGAAATTATTAAGAGTTAATACTGTCGTTGATAATAATAGTTTAGAAATACCTGAATTTGTTAAAGATGCTATTATTGCTCATCGACGTTTACAAATGACAGTATCAGGAGGAAAAAGACACTTTAATTCTGATCATTGGGGTGAAGTATATAACGAAGTTAATGAAACAAGTTTTGATGGTGAAGGATTAACCGTAACCCGCCTTGAAGATAGTAGCTACAAAAGTGATAGTGAATATAAAGGAGCTTGCCGTTTCTCTTTAGATACATATTTTTCTACTTTTCAATCTGAAAAGTTGGATGGTGCTGAAAAAACATACAGTGATATGAAAATTCGCGCTGAAGGAGATTTTGACTATGAAGGAACGGGAAACATTATTGTTTGTAGTGAATACTTGCCATCTTTTACTATTCCTAATCATGCTATTATAGTAGTTAAAGCAGTTGAACAATATGATAAAGGGGTTTTTAAAGGTATTGAGGCAGAAATATCTCTTCGTGATTTTCCTAGAGGAATACGTGGAATACGTGGGGAAGGAAGAGTTCGTCCATTATTAAAAGTACAATTAAGTGATTTAGAAGAATTACGTGAATTTTTAAAGAAAGAAAAAATTAATTCTCTTGTTGAAGCTCAAATGGTTATTTTAGATAATATTGTTGAAAAAGGAAGAGGAAAATAAAAATAAAGAAAGTAATGTTATATTATCTGGCATTACTTTTTTAATTAGTTTAAAAATAGATTTATTGTGAATTTTTTTAAAACTATTGAATAAAAAAGTAATTTATGTTATATTATTTGGCGAGTAAGAAATTACTCCTTGGCGATAAGCCCGTTTAGTCCAAAAGGAGGTGTAAATAATGAGAAACTATGAAGTTATGTTTATTGTAAGACCTAATTTAGAAGATGAAGCTACTAATGCTGTATGCGAAAATATGAAGAAGGTTTTAGAAGCTGCTGGTGCTACTATTAATGAAGTTGTTAATATGGGTAGACGTGAATTAGCATATGAAGTAAAAAAATTCAATAATGGCTGTTATTTCTTATTTAAAGTTACTTGTGATAAGGAAGCTGTTAAAGAATTTGATCGTATTGCTAATATTTCAGAAGATATTATTCGACATATTGTTGTAAGAAAAGAAGATTAAAGAATTAGGAGAAGGATATGAATAAGGTATTTTTAATAGGTAGATTAACGAGAGATCCAGAACTTCGTTATACTAGTAGTAATCTTGCTACGATGCGTACAAGTATTGCCGTTGATAGAACATATCAACGAGAAGGTGAAGAAAGAGGAGCGGATTTTATTAATATTGTTGCTTTTGGAAACCGCGCTGAAACAATGAAAAAATATTTAACTAAAGGAAGTCAGATTGCCGTTGATGGAAGAATTCAAACTGGTAGTTATGATGGCGCTGATGGTAAAAAAGTATATACCACTGATGTTATTATTGAAAACTTTCAATTTTTAGATACACGTGGAAGTAGAAATCAAGACAATAGTATTGCTACAGATTTTGATAATTCCAATAATTCTACCCCTTATGAATTTCCTAATGATGGAAATACTAGCGTAGGAGCTAGTGATGGAAGTGATCCTTTTGCTGACTTTGGTGCAAAAATTGAAGTTAGTGATAGTGAATTACCATTCTAGAAAAGGAGGATATAATGGCAGAGTTTTTTAGAAAGAAAAAGAAAGTATGCTATATGTGTACTGGAAAAGATATTGATTATAAAGATATTGAAACATTAAAAAAGTATGTTAATGATAAAGGTAAAATATTACCAAGACGTGTAACTGGTGCATGTGCAAAACATCAAAGACATATTGCTGAACAAGTTAAGAAAGCACGTTCTATTGCTCTTTTACCTTATACAAAATAGGAGTATATTAATACTTCTTTTTTTGTACCCTTAACTATTGTTAAAAATGCTAAATTTCTGTATAATATATAGTGAAGTTGTTTCAAGGAAAGAAAAATGAAAAAAATATTATTATTGTTGTTATATTTAATTATTATCTTCATTAGTATTTTTGTTTGGAAGAAATTTTTAGTATATCATCAATTAGAAACAAAGGTAAATATGCAATATAATGCTGAACCAGTTTATTTAGAACATAGTAATGAGTTTAATATCGTTAATGCTAATTATATTGAAAAATATTATGATCGATATTTGGCCTATAAAAAGCTTCATAGTGATTACAATGATGATACCATTATTACTTATGTTAATATTGGATTAGATCATAGTTTTTATACTAATATGGAAAATACTGATATGAGTGATGGAATACTTGTTTTATGTAATAAGTATCACACTTTAAAAAGTAATTATGTTCCAAACTTAGTAAATTTGCCGGGAAAATATGGTGGTGGGCAAATGCAAAAAGAAGCTGCTTCTTTCTTTATGAAAATGGTTGATGCTGCTAAAAAAGATGGAATATCTCTTCGAAACGTTTCAGGGTATCGTAGTTATGCTACTCAAAAGTATTTATATAATAGTTATGTTAGTCGTGATGGTGTTAGTAAAGCTGATACATATTCGGCTCGTCCTGGAACCTCTGAACATCAAACTGGGTTAGCAAGCGATATTAATACAGCAAGTTCTAAAGCTCATTTTGAAAGAACGAAAGAATATGCTTGGCTTATAAAGAATTCATATAAATATGGGTTTATATTAAGGTATTTGGAAGGAAAAACCTTTATAACTGGTTATAAATATGAACCATGGCATTTTCGTTACGTTGGTGAAAAAGTAGCTACTGAAATTAATAAGCTAGGTATTACGTATGAAGAATATTACGTTACATATATAATGAAAGGATAAAGTATGGATAAAAGTAAGTTTAATTTTTGGTCAATTTTAATAGTAATTGTTATTATTTATTTTGGATCATCATTTATCTTAAAAACAATTAATAAAATAATTAATAAATATGAAAATAATGATGAATATGTCTATAGTGATAATACGTTTAGTTTAATAACAACTCCTGAAAATAAAGTATTAGAAGAAACAATGAAAAAGTATTTATCTGAAAATGGTATTAAGGTTCAAGTTGTTTATGCAGATAATTTAGAAATAGTTGATAAGATTAATACTGGTGAAAAGTATGATGCTATTTGGGCTAGTAATTCTATTTGGTTAAATATGATTAAAAATGTTTCTACAAGTGAATTAAAGTCAACAAGTATTACACCTGTTACTTTTGGAATAAAAAAAGCTAAGGCTAAAGAGTTAGGTTTAATTGGTAAAAATGTTACTATGAAGGAATTACTAGAATTAATTAAATCTGGTAAATTAACCTTTAGTATGGCTAATCCTGTAACAACTAATAGTGGAGCCTCTAGTTATTTAAATATTTTAAGTACTTTAGCGGGTAATCCAGATGTATTAACTAGTAAAGATTTAAAAAGTATTGCACTACAAAATGATTTGAAAAGTTTTTTCTCTGGTCTTAAGAGAACAAGCGGAGATGAAGACTTTCTTGAAAAATCTTTTATCAATGGTGACTATGATGCAGCTTTTACATATGAGGCATCAATAATTAATATTAATAAGGAATTAACAAAACAAAATAAAGATATATTATATGCTATATATCCTATTGATGGTGTTACTATTTCTGATTCACCTTTAGTATATATAGATAATAAAAATGCTAAGAAAAAAGAAGCTTTCTTAAAACTTCAAGATTTTATTTTAAGTGGTGAAGGACAGGAAACTTTATTAAAATTAGGACGACGTACTTGGTATGGTGGAACAACCACCAATGCTCCAAGTGATATTTTTAATAAAGATTGGGGAATTGATACAACAAAGTATATTTCTCCAGTGAAGTATCCTAGTGATGAGGTTATTAAAGAGGCGTTGCTTTTATATCAAACTAAATTAAAAAAACCAGTTCATGTTGTTTTTTGTTTAGATTATTCTGGTAGTATGTCTGGAAAGGGAATTAATGATTTAAAAGATGCTATGGCTTATTTATTTAGTGATCAAGCTAATAGTAGTATGATTCAATTTACGGAAGAAGATAAAATAGATGTTATTGCATTTGGATCATCTGTTAATAAGCCTTGGAGTGCAAAAGGAAATAATACGAAGTATTTATTAGATGAAATTAATAAACAATCGTTAATGGGAGCAACATCTTTATTTCCAGCAGCTTTAGAAGCAATGAAGATACTACAAGAAGAAAATGATAATTATAATTCATCAGTTATTATTATGACAGATGGTGTTGGTAATATTGGTTCTTTTAGTGATTTAGAAAAAGGATATAATGAGCTAAAAAAAGAAATACCTATTTATTCTATTACTTTTGGTGATGCTAGTTATAGCCAATTGAATGATATGTCTTCATTATCGAATGGAAAAGTATTTGATGGACGGAATAGTTTATTAGATGCCTTTAAAACGGTAAGAGGTTATAATTAGTATGAAGAATAAAAATATAATATCAAGTATTGTTGGCGCTAGCTTTTTTGCTGTTGGCTATCTTGGATTATCTCTTGCTCTTCCACCCGCTCTTTTAATGGGAGTTGCATCTTTTGCGGCATCCGAATTAATTGTTAGTGGCGGAACTAAGATTGTTGAAGAAAAAAAAGAATTGTCGTTTAAAGAAAGAATTGAAGTATCTAGAAAAAATAATAAACATATAAAGGAAATGATTAATAAAATTGAGAGTAGTGAAGTTCAAAAGAATTTAGAAGAGATTAATAAATCTACTACTAAAATAATTGATTTTATTGAAAAGAATGGTTTGAAAAATAAAACATCGAATAAATTCTTAGATTATTATTTACCGGTTTGTGTAAAAATTATTGATGGATATGATGAAATTGAAAATCAAAAATTAACTAGTCATGATAGTAAAAAGTTTATGGAAGATGGCCAACGGATTATCAAAGATACCGATAAGTCTTTTAAAAAAATTTTAAATAGTTTATATCAAAGTGACATAGCTAATGCTGAAGCAGAAATGAAAGTATATAATGCTATACTTAAATCTGATGGATATGATGAGAGTATATTGGAAAGTGGTGATGAAGATGAATAAAAAGCGAATAATTGGTATTGTTATATTAATTGTTTTAATTCTGGCAATTATTTTATATAAGAATTTTGGTAATGAAGTATTAAATAGTAATTTAACAACAATATATGTTGCTACTGGTGGTGGAAAAGAAGATTTTCTAAAAGATGAGGAAGTATTAGAAATTTTACGAAAAGAATATAAACTTAATGTTGTTTTTGATACTTGGAGTAATAGTAAAACAGTATCTAGTCCTTTAATTCGTGAAACTATTGGATTAGGTAATCAAAGTATAATTAATCGTATGAGTAATGGAGAAAAATTTACTATTAATAGTCCAGATGTTACAAAATATGATGCTTTGTTTACTTCGGATATTCGATATTATGACTATTATAAACAACGTCCACTAGAAGGAGAGGCTGAAAGATATACTGTTTTAGGTGGAGGATTAACTCTAAATACGCCAATTGTTTTTTATAGTTGGGATAAAATTGTTGATGCCTTAATTGCTAATAATTTAGCGGAAGAAAAAGATGGAATTTATTATGTCAAAGATATGGAAAAATTAGTAAGTTATATCTTAAATGGTAAAAAATGGAGCGAACTTGGGGTTTCTGATGATATATATGGTAATGTTGGTATTTCATCAATTGATCCAGTAAAATCTAGTCCAGGAGCTACTTACTATGGATTATTACTTGGTATTTTATCTCATGGTGAAATAACTGAAGCTAATGTAAAGGCAAATATGCCAAAACTAAAAGAGTTGTATATTAAATCTGGTAATATGCGTTTTACACCAGCCGATTTATTTCAAGAATATTTACGAGCTGGTATGGGAACTCAAAAAATAATTGTTGATTATGAAAAGAGTATTATTGATTTTTCTAATTCAAATCCAAAGGGATTTGAACAAGTAAAAGATCGAATCAGGATTCTTTATCCAAAACCAACATCATGGAATAATCACTGCTATATGTATTTTACTGAAGAAGGTGAAATTCTTTATAAAGCTTTTGAAGAAAATGATCGTATTCAGCAAATTGCTTGGGAAAAATATGGATTTAGAACGGGTGTAACAGGTGGTAAATATGATGTATCTAAAATAGGTATTCCAGTACCACAAGAAATAACAAGTACAATATCAGGACTTAAAATGAATGAATATAATGCTTTAATTAATGGTCTTAAATAGGAGGAAAAAAATGGAATTAAAATTAGTTAAAACGAGTAATCAAGAAAAGGAAGATTTAGAAAAGTTAGTAGATGAAAAGAAAGTAACAGATGCTAAAATTGAAAAATCACTTAATTATGATAATTTAAGCGAAGAAGAAAAAAAAGCAATTGAAAAGTTCAATAATGAGATTAATGTTTATGATCAAACTCAGATATTACAATTTGGTGCTCCTGCACAAGAAAAAATCTCTAAATTTTCAGATACTGTTTTAGAAAGTGTTCGTACAAAAGATACTGGTGAAGTTGGAGAGTTATTAGGTAGTTTAGTTGCTGAAATTAAATCTTTTGATAAAGCTATTGATGATAATCAAAGGAGATCTTTATTAGAAAAACTATTTTCCACTGCTAAAAGAGAGTTTGATAAATTAATTGCCAAATATAATAAAATTGAAAAAAATATTGGCACAATAGAAAATGGTCTTGAAAAAGATAAGTTACAAATGTTAAAAGATATTAATTTATTTGATACTATGTATGAAAAAAACTTAGAATATTTTAAAGAAATATCTTTATATATTATTGCTGGTGAAAAGAAGATAGAAGAACTTAATGAAGTTGAACTACCTAAATTAAAAAAGATAGCTGAAGAATCAGGAGAACATTTAGATATACAAAAGGTTCAAGATATGGAAGCAATTATTAATCGTTTAGAAAAGAAAATATATGATTTAAAAACGACTAGAATGATTTCTATTCAAATGGCACCACAAATAAGACTTTTACAAAATAATGATGCAGAATTAGTAGAAAAAATACAAAGTTCAATTACAAATACGATTCCTTTATGGAAGAATCAAATGGTTCTTGCTCTTGGCATTAATAATGCCCAAAAAGCTCTTAAAAATCAACAAGCTGTATCAAAACTTACTAATGATATGTTAAAGAAAAATAGTGAAACATTAAAACAAGGTTCAATTAAAATTGCTGAAGAATCAGAACGCGCAATTGTGGATATTGAAACGATTCGTAAGACTAATCAAGATATTGTGGAAACAATTGATAAAGTTATTGAAATTCACCAAAATGGACGAATTAAACGTCAAGAATCTGAAAAAGAACTTGAACAACTTGAAAAGGAACTTAAAGATAAATTACTTGAAATCAATGTTCAAGAAAAAGAATAAGCTTAAGGCTTATTTTTTTATCCACAATTATGTGGATAAAGTATTTGCCATAAATATTGATATTTGATACAATAATGACGAGGAGTTTTTATGAATAATAGATATTTTAATGATATATATAATGATTTTTTTAAAGTAGAAAAGAATGAAATTAACGTAGAAAAAGTGAAGAATAATGATGATGAAATTAATATATTAGATGAGATAAATTCTATATATATTGATAATGAATCTAAAAACTTACTTAAACAAATAATTGAGTATATGAGTAAATATACTAATAATGAAGAAAAAAATTATATTGATTTTAATATTATAATAGATAGTAATGACACAGAAAATGTCAATAAAATTAGTGAAATACTTTCAAAAAGTGTTAAAAATAATCATTATATAAAGAATAATAGTGTATATAAATTATCAATGTATGAATTATCAAATAAAGTTGATATAAAAGATATTTATGATAAAAATGGTCTTGTTGTTTTAACTGATCTAAAAGGATTTCTATTACTTGATGAAAATAATAAAAAGTTATTTCTTTATCAATTGAAAAATAATCTATCTAATCATATTACCTTATTAAGTGGTAATAAGGATGATATAAGTCTTTTTACTTCTTTTGATAATGAACTTACTAATAAGTACTTTAATTTTAAATTAATTGAAATTATTCCAGATATACAGGATATTTATCATGAAGTTTTAAGTAAGATTAGTTTAGATGAATCTAATAATATATTATTATTAGATTATATTACTAATACGCATAAGGATATAATAAATTATTCATCTTATCGGGATAAATTAATAAATTATTTATCTTTTAAAAAAGAAGTTCCTAAAATTAAAGAAGTTAAGAGTACAGAAGAGATATTTTCTGAACTTAATGACTTGGTTGGACTTAATGATGTAAAAAAGGTATTGTATGATTTGGTTAATTTGATTAGTTTAAAAGAAAAAAGTGATTTAAAAATTGCTAATGTTAACTTACATATGTTATTTTTAGGAAATCCTGGAACTGGTAAAACGACAGTTGCTAGATGTTTATCCGGTATTTTATATAATTTAGGTTATATTAAAGAAAATAAACTAATTGAAGTATCAAGTAAAGATTTAGTGGCGGAATATGTTGGACAAACTGCAATAAAAACATACAGTGTTATTGAAAGAGCTTTAGGGGGAATATTATTTATTGATGAAGCATATTCCTTATCCAGCAAAAACAATTCTTATAATGATGAAGCTATTGCAACACTTATAAAAGCGATGGAAGATAATCGTGATAACTTAGTTGTTATTTTTGCAGGTTATACAAAAGAGATGCAAGATTTTATTAATTCAAATTCAGGTATTGCATCACGTATTGGCTATACTTTAAATTTTAAAGATTATACTGTAGATGAATTGTTAGAAATATTTAAAGGAATGGTTAATAAAGCAGGTTTCAAAATTACAAATGACGCATTAGATAAAGCCAAAGAAATAATTATTAAAAATAAAAACATGAAGAATTTTGGAAATGCAAGATTTGTTCGTAATATGTATGAAAAAACGGTTACTATGCATGCAACTAATACTAAAGAAAAGAAACGTAAAGATGTTTTAATAACTATAACAGATAAAGATATTAATATTGATAATGTTTTATAACGAATACTTTGGTGTGATAGGGAAGATTATTATGAAGAAAGCGATTTAGCGTTAACATTTTCCTTTTATGTCTATTTAGGTGGTTGTGAAAAAAGACTTGTCAATAGCTTTAGCTATTGAAGAATATCTCGATGCTTTCCTAAATATTCCTTTGTTGAAGATACTGTTTATCGAAGAAATTAAATAATATTTTTTGATATATTTATTGTGAAATGATGTAAAAAAAAATTGATTATATCATTTCTTTTTTGTATAATTGAATAGGAGGAGGGAAAATGAAAAAATATAATACATTATTTGTAGTTACTTTGACTATTTTAATAGTTGCATTGTTAACATGGATATTGCCAGTTACTTATTTGAATGGTGAACTTGTCGAAGCAGAAAGAGCTCAAGCAGGAATTATGAATATTTTTAGCTATCCAGTATTTACCTTTTATAACTTTATTTATATTTTTGTATATATAATTGCTATTGGTGGATTTTATGGATTATTAAATAAAACACCTGCATATCGTTTACTTCTTGATCGTGTTAGTAATCATATTAAGGGAAGAGAAATTATCTGGTTAGTTATAACTGTTTTATTTATTGCGATTATCTCTTCATTTACAGGATTTACCTTTGAGACATTGCTAGTTTTACCATTTATTGCTGCTATTGTTTTACTTCTTGGTTATGATAAAATGACAGCTGCAATGATTACAGTTGGTTCAGTAAGTGCTGGTATTATTGGTACAACATTCTCGAGTTTAGTAGCGGGTGCTTTTAACGAGATATTAAGCACTAATTACAATGATCTAATCTGGGTAAAAGTAGTATTATTAGTTGTTTGTTCAGCTATTATTATAGTTAATATTATCTTACATAATCGTAAACAAGAAAGAGAAAAGAATGTAGAGGAAGGTTTTTTAATTCCGGCTAAAGTAAAAGAAAAATCTGCTAAAGTATGGCCACTTGCTGTAATGTTAATTGTCTTTATACTTGTTGTTATTTTATCAACAATAGATTGGTCAGGAGCCTTTAATATTACTTTCTTTGATACATTACATGAAAATATTTTAGCTAGTAAAGTATTATCTAAATATGTGGTGTTAACAGTTTGTGCATTAGTTTGTCTATATAATGTTCTTTATAGTGTTTATAAAAAAAGAAAGAATCTTAACAAATCTGAACATTTTATGAGTAAGCGTCGCTTAATTGTTACCATTATTTTTGGTGTATTTGCCTTACTTGCTCTTCTAAAAATAATGTTTGAAGATGTATTTAAAGTTACGGATATTTTAACTAAAGCATTAGAATTAATTAAAGTTGATGGTTTAATTAATGCCTTTACTTGGGAAAAATTACTAGGATCTGTTCAGGCTTTTGGAAAATGGACTTATAATGATTATATTGCCGTAATGTTGATATTAGGATTAGTAATTAAGTTTACGTATCATATTTCTTTTGAAGATGCTATTTCTAACTATGGAAAAGGTATTAAAAATGTCTTATATGGTGCCTTTGTTGCTTTATTAAGCTATACTGTTTTAATTTTGATATCATCACATCCAGTTATTTTAACTATGTTAAAGCCATTATTAAAGTTAACTGATGGATTAAGTATTCTTTGGTATCCAATTTGTACTTTCGTTAGTGCATTATTTAATACTGATTTTACTTATTATCGATATGGTGCTCTAACATTAAGCTATGCTACAAGTTATTTTACTAGTGCAAGTGTATATCCATTATGTGGATTAATTACTCAAGCAATGTATGGTTTAGCTCTTTTAGTAGCTCCAACTAGTACAATTTTATTATTCAATTTATCTATATTGGATATTAAATATACTACATGGTTGAAGAAGATGTGGCGTCCAATATTAGAAATTGTTTTGGTAATTTTTATTACATTTATTATTGTATTGCAATTCTTTGTTTAGAACTCTATTATAGAGTTCTTTTTTTTGTCGAAGAGATAAATGAGTAATTATTTATTATATCCATATAATATATATGGAGGATGATATGTTTATAAAGTTTAGTGAAGAAGCTCAAAAAATATTAAAAAATGCTAAAATGGAAATGTGCAAGTTAAAACACAGTTTTATTGGTAGTGAACATGTTTTATTAAGTATTTTAAATAGTAAAACAGAATTGTCCCAAAAATTACTGAATTATGGTTTAAATTATGAATTGTTTAAAGAGGAATTAATAAAAAACATGGGAATTGGTGAAAGCAACAATGAATATTTAATATATACTCCCCTTTTAAAAAGAGTATTAGAAAATGCCTTAATGGAAGTGAAGGATAATAATGGTAAGGAAATAACTCTTGAAGATATTATGCTATCTATTTTAGATGAGGGGGAAGGAGTAGCAGTTCGTATTTTGACAAATTTGGGATTTAATATTGATGATTTATATGAAGAATTAAATAAAAACAATAAGTGTAAGAAAAATAATAAAAAATTATTAATTAATGATTGTAGTATTGATTTGACTAAGAAGGCGTTCGAATCAGGTTTTGATCCATTAATTG
Source organism: uncultured Clostridia bacterium (assembly GCA_946533175.1). Lineage (GTDB taxonomy): Bacteria > Bacillota_I > Bacilli_A > RF39 > UBA660 > RUG12783. The sequence goes on along the minus strand of CAMNBS010000001.1, from coordinate 40,429 downwards.
GGCGAGATAAAGAAGTTAATGAGGTAATTGAAATTCTTCTTCGCCGAAATAAAAATAATCCTTTATTAATTGGTGAAGCAGGTGTTGGCAAAACTGCAATTGTTGAGGAATTAGCTAGTAGAATAGTAAAAGGGAAAGTTCCGGATAAGTTGAAAAATAAAAGAATATTAAGTCTTTCCGTTGCTTCATGTGTAGCGGGTACTAAATATCGCGGAGAATTTGAAGAACGAATAAATAAAATCTTAAAAGAATTAGAAACCAATGATAATTTAATTGTTTTTATTGATGAAGTTCATACCATTGTAGGTGCTGGTGGGGCAGAAGGTGCTATTGATGCATCAAATATTTTAAAACCAGCATTAGCGAGAGGAAATATTCGACTTATTGGAGCAACAACAATTAAAGAATATAAAGATACCATTGCAAAAGATAAAGCTTTAAATCGACGTTTTCAAAATATTATAATTCAAGAAAATAATCTTTTAGAAACTAAAAAAATATTATATAATTTAAAAAATATATATGAAGATTATCATCATGTTAATATATCAATAGATGTTATTGATTCATTAGTAGAATTAACAGATAAATATATTAAAGATCGAAATAATCCCGATAAGTCCCTTGATATTTTAGATATTGTTTGTACAAAAGTATCTTTAAATAAAGGAAATAAATATTTGAAATTGGATAAATTAAAGGAAGAATTAAACCAGATTAAAGAGAAAAAAAATAGATTAATTATTCATCATCAATATAATGAGGCTTCTAGTATTAAAGAAAATGAGATGCAATTAGAAAGTACCATAAATGAAATATCATTAAGTATTAGTGATAATAAACGAAAAATAATAACACGAGAAGATGTAGCTAGTGTTATTGAAAGTAAAACTCATATTCCTATTTATGAAATACATCATGGTAAAGAAAAATTAGTTGATTTAGCATGTAAATTAAAGAAAATAGTTATTGGTCAGGATGATGTTATTGATAAAATTACTAAGGTTACCAAAAAAATATTATTAGGATTAAAGAACAATTTACCATATTCATTTTTATTTATTGGGAATAGTGGTGTTGGTAAAACAATGTTAGTTAAAGAATATAGCAAGTATTTAAATATTCCTTTAATACGTCTTGATATGAGTGAATATAAAGAAGCGCATTCTGTAAGCAAAATAATTGGCTCTCCACCAGGATATGTTGGTTACAATGATACGGATAATGTTTTAGAGAAAATAAAAAATAATCCCTATTGTATTATTCTTTTAGATGAAATAGAAAAAGCTCATCCAGAAGTTATTAATCTCTTTTTACAAGCTTTAGATGAAGGAATTATTACTAATTGCCATGGTGAGAAAATATATTTAAATAATGCTATTATTTTTATGACTAGTAACATTGGTTGTGATAAGGAAGTTATAGGGTTTAATAATAATGTAAAAGTTGAAAGTGAAATTAGAAATTTTTTATCCACTCCACTAGTTAATCGTATTAATTTAATATGTTCATTTAATCATTTAACACGAGATGATATTGATAAAATAATTAAGCTAAAAATTCATAATATAAAGAAAAAATATCAAAATGAAGTTAATATAAGAATTAGTAAAAAAATAATTGATGATATTATAGATGAAAGTGATTATGAAATATATGGAGCGAGACGTGCTAATAAATTATTAGAAGAAAAAATAGATGATATTATTATTAATAATCTTTTAAAGAAAAGAAATACTTTGAAAATATAGACTTTATATAAGAAATCATGTATAATAAAAACATATTTGGAGGTATGTTTATGGAAATCTTTAACACTTTAACAAGGAAAATAGAAGAATTTGTTCCAAACAAGTCTGGTATTGTTAAAATGTATACTTGTGGACCAACAGTATATCATTATGCTCATATAGGAAATTTGCGTACATATATTTGTGAAGATGTTTTAGAAAAATATTTAAAATATATTGGTTTAAAAGTTGATCGTGTTATGAATATAACGGATGTAGGACATTTAACTGGTGATTCAGATTTGGGATCTGATAAGATGGTTTTAAGTGCTAAACATGAACATAAAAGTGTCTTAGATATAGCGAAGTTTTATACTGAAAAATTTTTTATAGATGCTGAAAAGTTAAATATACGAAAACCAGATACTGTAATTCCCGCTACTAGTTTAATTAATGAATATATCAAAATCATCAGTAAATTATTGGATACAGGCTATGCTTATATTGCTGGTGGCAATGTATATTTTGATACTTCTAAATTAGATAATTATTACGTCCTAACTAATCATAATGAAGATGATTTGATTGTTGGAGCTCGTGAAGATGTTTTAGCTGATACAAATAAAAAAAATAAAACTGATTTTGTTTTATGGTTTACAAAGAGTAAGTTTGATGATCAAGAATTAAAATGGTCTTCCCCTTGGGGATTAGGATATCCTGGTTGGCATATTGAATGTTCTGGTATATCAATGAAATATTTGGGAGAATATTTAGATATTCATTGTGGTGGGATTGATAATATTTTTCCTCATCATACAAATGAAATAGCTCAAAGTGAAGCTTATCTAGGTCACAAATGGTGTAATTATTGGTTTCATGTTGAGCATTTAAATGATGCCAATGGTAAAATGAGTAAGAGTAATGGAGAATTTGTTACTGTTGATACTTTAATTAATAAAGGATTTAATCCTCTTTCTTATCGTTATATGGTTTTGTCTAGTCATTATAGTAAACCTTTAATGTTTTCGTATGATAATTTAATTGGTTCAGAAAAAGCTTATTTAAAATTAAAAAAACGTATTAGTGGATTAAGTAGACAAGAGGATAAATTAGATAATAATTATGCTAAATATCAACAACAATTTATTGATAGTATGAATAATAATTTAAATACATCTCTTGCTTTAACAACGGTTTATGATGTTTTAAAAAGTGATATGAATGATTATACAAAATTAAAATTGATTGATGAATTTGATGGAGTACTATCACTTGATTTAACAAAAGAAATAGAAAAGAATATAAATATTGATGAAAAAGAAATAGAAAATTTAATTGAAAAACGTAACGAGGCTAAAAAGAATAAGGATTATCAACAAGCTGATGAAATTAGAAATCATTTACAAGAATTGGGAATAATTTTAAAAGATACAAGAGACGGTACAATTTATGAAATTAGAGAATAATCTATAGTGAAAACTATAGTTTTCTTTTAGAATAATACTATTGAAAAAACATGTTTTTTATTATATGATTTAAGAGAGGTGACTTATGGATTTTATATCTTTAATTTTAATTTTAGGAGCTTTTTTGATAACTAGTGGAGCTCAAGCTTATATTAGCTTAAATTATCGTAAGTATAAACAAGTATATATAAAAAAGAAAAAAAGTGGTTTTGATGTAGCTAGGGAGATATTAGATAGAAATGGTTTATCAAATGTTTTAATTTTAGAAACTCAAGGAGATTTAACAGATCATTATGATCCATCTAAAAAAGTGGTTAAATTGTCATCGGATATTTATCATGGTCAAACAGTAGCAGCTGCTAGTGTTGCTGCTCACGAATGCGGTCATGCCATCCAGGATAAAGAGGGATATACCTTTTTAAGATTTCGTAACAGTATTATTCCAATAGTTAATTTTTCTACAAAAATTGGTTATGTAGCGATTATGATTGGTTTTGTTCTTAGTTTAGTTAAGTTAATCTGGGTAGGTATTGCTTTTGAAGTAATTATTTTATTATTTCAACTAGTTACTTTACCGGTGGAGTTTGATGCCTCCAAAAGAGCTTTAAAAAAAATAGAAGAGTATGCCATTGTTGATAAAGAGGAATATAGTGGAGCTAAAAAAATGTTGACATCAGCTGCTCTTACTTATGTTGCAGGTGTATTATCAACCCTTATGGAAGTATTACGATTAGTATTAATTGTTGTTGGTAGACGTGATGATTAAAGAAATAAACTCTTTAGTTTTGGCTTATTTAGGTGATACGATTTATGAAGATTATGTCCGAGAATATTTGATTAAAAAAGGAATTGGTAATGTTAATAGTTTGCAAAGTGAAGCAATTAAATATGTCAGCGCTCCTGCGCAATGTTTTTGGGTTAAAAAATTAGTTGATGATAACTTTTTCACAGAAAAAGAATTAGAAATAATTAGGCGGGCAAGAAATCATAAATCTGTCACTAAAAAAAGAAATTGTGATATTGTAACATATAAATATGCTACAGGTTTAGAAGCTTTAATTGGTTATTTAAAACTAGAAGGAAATATTAAGAGAATTGAAGAAATAATGATGATAATTCTAAGCTAGATATGTGGAGTGTCATCTTTTTCTTTTGGCTAAAATATGTTATAATTACAAATATATATGGACTAAAAAAGTCAAATTATTCTCAGTTGGAGGTTTTATGTTAGTATCAGGAAGAAATAATGTTAAAGAAATTTTAAAAAATTTTCATGAAGAAATTATAATTAAAAGAGCGATTTGTCAAAATAATTTTAATGAAAGAGATATTTTATCATTATTAAAAATAAAAAAAATTCCGGTTTTTTATGAAGAAAAGCAAAAACTTGATAGTCTTGTCAAAAACAATCATCAAGGTGTAATATTAGAGGTAGGGGATTTTAATTATACCTCACTTGATAATATTATTGGTAATAAAGAAAAGTGTACTATTTTAATACTTGATCACTTAGAAGATCCACATAATTTAGGAGCAATAGTTAGAACTGCGGAAGCTAGTGGTATTGATGGAATAGTATTGCCAGTTAATCGAAGTGTTTCTGTTAATGAAACAGTTATGAAAACTAGTGTTGGAACTTTATTTAATGTGAAAATATGCCAAGTTACTAATTTGAATAATACTATTAAATATCTTAAAAAATGTGGATTTTTTATCTATGGAGCTTCTATGGATGGTGAAGATTATAAAAAAGTAGATTATGCTCCTAAGTCTGCACTAATAATTGGTAATGAAGGTAATGGTTTAACGAGAATTGTACGTGATTCATGTGATTGTATAGTTAGTATTCCTATGTATGGAAAGGTTAATAGTTTAAATGCTTCAGTAGCAACGGGAATACTCGTTTATGAACTAATAAATAGGTAAATATGTATCGAAATTTGAATGATTATGAATTAGTATATATGGTATGTGAAAATAATAATGATGTTTATAATCTTTTATATCAAAAATATCAACCATTAATCATTAAATTAGCTAGAAATTATTTAAATACATTTAAAAAATTTGGTTATGATATGGACGATTTAAAGCAAATTGGTTATCTCACATTGTATAAAACGATGCATTTATATAAAGATTCATATAATTCAATTTTCTATACATATTTTATTAAAGCTTTAAATAATGCTTATTTAACTGAAATATCAATTAACTCTTCTTCTAAAAAAAAGATTTTAAATGAAGCCTTTTCATATGATATTGAAATATATGATGATATTACTTATCTTGATTTGTTTTCATCTTCTCCATTACCAGATGAAGATTATTTTGGAAAAATACGCTTATTTAAAAATAGTTTAACTTGGATAGATAGTTGTATTTTTGAATTATATTACAATGGCTATAAACGTGAAGAAATATGTGAACTACTTGAAATAAAAAATCAGGACATATTATCATTTTTTAAAACGATGAAAAAACATTCATTGACATTCAGTAGTTTATTTTTGAATTAAAGTGTGTTAAAATATTACATGTAGAGGTGGACGATGAATAAAAAACAAATGTTAAAAGAACAGAAAAGAATGAAAAAAGAACGACAAGAAGCTAGTCAATTATTTAAGGATGATAAAGAGGTTTATAATGTTTTTAAAATTGCATTAGGTGTTGTTGTCTTTTTTGTTTTAGCTTATGTTATTGTTAATATAGCAAATGGTAACTGGAATATTTTCTCTAAGAAAAACTCTGGTCAAGAATCTTTTGATAGTCAAATGGTTATGGTTGGAACAATGTTTAATAAAAGTGAAGAAGAATATTTAGTATTAGCCTATGATTTAAAAGATGATAATCAAACTTTTTATTCTGCTTTAAGTGACGAATATAATGGAAGTAAAAAACTCTATATATTAGATTTATCATCTGGTTTTAATACTTCATTTATTGGCGATGAAACAGTCGTTTCTAGTGATTTAACTAAATTAAAGTTATCATCACCTATTCTTTTAGTAATAAAGGGAAATGATATTTTATCTTCTTATAAAGATGAAAGTTCAATAAAAAATTATTTGGAAGGTCAAAAATAGAAGAGAATTCTATTTTTTTGATAAATAAATATGGTTAAAATAATGGATGTTCAAAATTTAAATTATCAAAAATTTAAGAATTTTAATGTGTCATTTGACAAAGGATTATATTATTTAATTGTTGGTGAAATAGATTCGGGTAAGACTAATCTTCTTAATCTTTTATCAGGAATTATACCAACAGATAATATGATTTTTTGTGAGACATTTTTAAATAAAAAAAATAGATATGAATTTATCAAAAATATAGGTGTTGTTAAAAGAGTATGTGAAAATAGCTTTTACTATCAAAAAGTTAAAAGTGAGTTATTAGAACCACTTAATAATCTAGGTTATTCTAAAAATGATAGTGAAAGAAGAATTAGGGAAGTTTTAAAAATTTTTGATTTTGAAAAAAATCTTAATAGTAAGATTAGTGAATTAACATCTTTAGAAAAACAGGAGTTATTAATTATTATTAGTTTATTACATCAACCTAAGGTATTGCTTATGGATAATGTATTATCTATCTTTCCTGTTGATAAACGAATTTTTTTAATTAAATGTCTTAAAAAGATGATGAAACATAATAATATGACTATTATTGAATTTAGTGATAATCTTGAAAATAGTTTATTTTGCGATCAAATTCTTTTATTAAAAAAATATCAAATAATTAAGAATATACCAAAAGAAGAATTATATAATAATGATCAGATTTTTTATAGTAATAATATTGAAATTCCTTTTTTAGTTGATTTAAATATTAAATTACGCATGTATGGTCTTATTAATAAAAATTATGATAATATGAAAGATATGGTTAATGATATATGGAAATAGTATTAAAAAAGGCTATAAGTGGTCAGAATATCAAGATTAGAAGTGCTAAAATAATTGGGGTTATGGGTGATTATAATACATTATTTCAGAGTATTAAAGGAAAAAATGTTGGTATTTTAAGTAATATAACTTTTAAAACAGAATCTGTTTATGATGAAATAGAACATTATTTTGAAGGTAAGTTTACTCATGATACGGAAAAATTATTTCAAGATTTAAATATTAAAAGAAGTTTTTTTGATCAAAAAATAAATGAATTATCTAGTGGAAAAATTAAAGTTTTAAAATATATGATTTTATTTCTTCAAAATAAGCAGGTACTTTTTATTGATGAACCATTTCAAGATTTAGACTATGGAATGAAAAAAAGGTTAATTAATCTTTTTCATAAATTAACTCGTGAAAAAAATAAAACAATTATATTGGGAAGTGCGGATAGTAATTTAATATATAGTTTATGTGATGATGTTTTATTTATCAAGAAAGATGATTATCTTTATGGTAAAACAGAGGATTTATTTATTCAAAAAGATACTTTAAAAAAGTATAATATTATTAATCCAGAAATAATTGATTTTATTAACTTAGTTAGAGAAAAAGGTGTAAATCTTCGTTATTCACGGGATATTCGTGATTTAATAAAGGATGTGTATAAGTGTGTTAAAAAATAATATTATTAGTTTGTGGGAAAGAATATTGTGTTTAATCACGTTTGGAATAGTTGTTTTATTAAGTGATAATATTGTTTCTTTATTAATCTTATTCCTTTTTTTATTAATTAATATAATAAAAAGTAGAGATATTAACTATATTGTATTGTGCTTTATTATTTTTATTATTGGTATTTTTTGCTATTTTATTAATAATTATTGGTTATGGAAATTTTCTATTATTTATGCTTATGGAATATATTTTATGAAAATAAATATTTTAAGAAAAAAAAGAAAGGTTATAGATAAAAATTATTCTGAATATGATTACTTACGTTTTCGTAGAGATAAAAATTATATTTCTAGTTACGAAAGAATAATTTATGTAACAATGCATTTAGGAATACTTTTTTTATCTATTGTGGTGGGATCATGCGTTATTTAATTACCTTTTCTTATGATGGATCGGGCTTTAATGGTTATCAAAAACAAGATGGATTAAGAACGGTTCAAGAAGAAATGGAAAAAGCTTTAGAGTTTATAAATGGTGGAGAGAAAACAGTTATTACTAGTAGTGGTCGAACCGATAAAGGTGTTCATGCATTGTGCCAAAAAGCTCATGTAGATATAAATGTTAATATTACACCATATAAATTAATGCGGGCATTAAACTCCAATTTACCAGATGATATTCATGTTATTAAAACAGAGGTAGTTAGTGAATCTTTTCATGCAAGATATATGGTTAAAGAAAAAGAATATCAATATTATCTTAATATGGGAGAATATAATCCATTAAAAAGAAATTATGAATGGCAGTATGGAAAAAAGCTGGATATTAAAAAAATGCAAGATGCAATTAAGTATTTTGAAGGTGAACATAGTTTTAAGAGTTTTACTCCCAATAAAGATCATCGAAATAATTATATTAGAACAATTACCGCAACTAATATTAATGTATTAGATAATACAATTGTTTTTACTTTTCGTGGTAATGGTTTTTTAAAGTACCAAATACGAAATATGGTTGGATATTTAATTAAAGTTGGTGAAGGTAAAAAAAAGGGAAGTGATATACCTAATATATTATTGGGTAATGATCGAAGATTGGCTAGTATAACAGCTCATCCTGAAGGATTATATTTAAAAGATGTACAATATTGATTGAAAAATCAATAAATTTAGATGAATATTAAAAAAAATTAATTGACAAGATGACTTAAAACTAGTATAATCTTTATCGGTACATTGAAATTCCCTAATGAAATTTGGTATTGGGAACACTAAATTTCAAAGAAGAAGGAGAAAAAAATGAAAAGTTTTATGCAAAAAAAAGAAGAAGTTGTTCGTTCTTGGTATGTAATTGATGCAGAAGGCAAATCACTTGGTCGTGTTGCTACTTTAGCTGCTCATATATTACGTGGAAAGAATAAGAGAACTTATACTCCACATATAGATTGTGGTGATTATGTAATTATTATTAATGCAAAGAAGGTTAACTTAACTGGAAACAAATTAGAAGATAAAATGTATTATAATCATTCTATGTATCCAGGTGGCTTAAGAGAAAGAAATGCTAAGACAATGCGTGATAATTATTCTATTGAAATGCTTGAACGTGCTGTCAATGGTATGCTTCCTCATAACCGTTTAGGAAGAGCTATGGGTAAAAAGTTATTTGTATATGAGGGAGAAACTCATCCACATACAGCACAAAAACCCGTAACAATAGAGGTTAAATAGGAGGATATATGAAGAAAAGTAATAATACATATTATGGAACAGGTAGAAGAAAAGGTGCTATTGCTAAAGTAAATTTAGTTAATGGTACTGGTAAGATTACAGTTAATGGAAAAGATGTCCATGAATATTTTCCTTTTGAAACATTAGTTATGGATCTTTCTCAACCATTAGAATTAACAAATACAAAAGAAATTTTTGATGTTAATGCTGAAGTATCTGGTGGAGGTTTTCGTGGACAAGCTGGTGCAGTTAGACTTGGTATAACAAAAGCTTTATTAGCTTATGATAGTACAACTAGCGCTGAAAGTGAAAATAGTTTAAGAAAACCATTAAAAGTAGCAGGAATGATTACTCGTGATGCTCGTGTTAAAGAACGTAAGAAATATGGTCTTAAAAAGGCTCGTCGTGCTCCACAATTTAGTAAGAGATAGAAAAATGAATTTTAAAACCTTGAAATTATTGAAGTTTCAGGGTTTTATTTTTAATAAAATTAATCTTAATTATAAAAATAAAAAATATCCACAATCATGTGGATAAAATTATCCTAATAATACATCTAATACCATCATAATAACAAAACCTATTAATGTAAACATTGTAATTAATCCTTTTTTTTCATTTGTTTGACACTCAGGAATTAACTCTTTTGCAACAACATAAATCATTGCCCCAGCAGCAAATGCTAATAGAAATGGCAAAATAAGCCTTATTTTAAGGACAAGTATTGCCCCTAATATTCCAGATATAACTTCCACAAAACCGCTTAATTGACCATAGAAAAAAGCTTTGCGACGACTCATTCCTTCTCGACGTAATGGAACACTTACGGCTAAACCTTCTGGAAAATTTTGAATACCTATTCCTAATGCTAAACCTATAGCACTAGATATTGTGGCTCCATCAAGATGATAAATAATACTTCCAAATGCTACTCCAACAGCCATTCCTTCTGGAATATTATGGAGGGTAATAGAAGATATTAGCATAAAACATCTTTTCTTTTTATTTGATATTTCTTTGTTTTTTTTGGTAAATATTCGATCAAGTAAAAGAATTAATAAACCACCTGTGATAAATCCAATTGATGTTATACATACTTTATTCATTCCAAGGTTTTCGGCCATTTCAATGGATGGAAGGATTAAAGACCAAAATGAAGCTGCTATCATTACTCCAGAAGCAATACTTAACATACAATCCAAAACAGTTTTATTAATTTTTTTAAAAAAGAAAACAAGACTAGCTCCCAATAAGGTAACTAACCAAGTGAAAATAGTAGCTAGAGTTGCCATTAAAATAGGAGATGTTGTTATATCCATAAAAATCACCATTATAGTTTATGGTGATTTTATCTTTATGAATGGGCTAGTTAATAGGTAATCCTGTAGAATAGGAATTGTTGCCAACTATTTTTTTTAAATCAACTTTTTTCTTTTCAAAAATATATTTATATAATTCATTAATAATATCTGCCGATTTCTTTGTTACTTCATCATATAATTCTAAAAAACTTTTATGTTGTACGTTATTTATATCATGATAATTAAACCATTCTTGATGTTTAAGATTTAAGTAATAGTCATTATTATCTAAATTAAAATGGTATGATAAATAGCTTGTTTTTCGAATATTTAAAGGGATTAAATCAATAAATTGATAGATTTTCTTTTTAATACCTGTATAATCATGTCTTATATATTTGTAGACAAATTTCATTTCATTTAAAGCTTGATAGTATTTCTTACCCATTTTAGGGTATTGAAAGTATTGATTAAAAATTTTATTGATTTCTTCTTCAATTATCTTTTCTTTGGTATATTGAAAAATAAATTGACTATTATTATATTTTTGGTAATTTTTATTAATTAATTTTTCTATATAATAATTATCTAAATATGTTTCTATCTCAAAATGCTTATCGATTTGTTTTTTTCTGTTTTCATTATGGGCTAAATAATCAATATATGGATGCATAATACTATCAGCTTGATAATGACTAATTAATCCTGCAATAAAAGTAAACAGTTCTTCATTTTGATTTTCTTTATTATCATTAATTAATCTTTCAAAATAATTAAAAATGTTGTAATTATGAAAATTATGTCCTAATTCTTGAATAATATTACCTTTTAATAATAAAATATGGTAAAAGTATAATACATCCATTCCTTGACAATATATTTTATAATTATTTATATGTTTATTAATAATTTTTTTTGGATTAATATCTAATCTTTTAATTGTATCTATCCCAATACAGGCGTGGGTTATTGTACTTGGCATAATCTTTACCTCTTATGAAATTATATCATATATAAGAAAAAATATTCCTAAAAATAATAAAAATATCGTTCATTATGAGAAAAGTTGTGTTATACTTATAAGGTAGGTGAAGAAGGGATGGGCATAAATAAGGAGTTTAAAAAACTAGATGAACAAATTGAAATTCTTCGTAATAAAGGTTTAATTGTTAATAATGAAGAGTATGCTAGTGAAGTGTTATTTAGAGAAAATTATTTCTTTTTAAATGGCTATCGTCATTTATTTATGAGAAGTAGTACTAATAAGACTTATATTCAAAATGCAACATTTGAAGAATTATATAGTTTATTTTTATTTGATCGTACTTTTCGAAATATATTATTTAAAAACATATTAACTATTGAAAATAATGTCAAATCAATTATTAGTTATCAATTATCTATGCGTTATGGATATCATGAAAAAGATTATTTGAAGCATCATAATTTTACTAATAATCCTGAAAAAAGTAGACAGGTTAATGATGTTATAAAAAAAATGAAAAGACAGATTAAAACAAATGCATCAACTCATTCTGCAACAATGCATTATGTTAATAGTTATGGCTATATTCCTCTTTGGGTTTTAGTTAAAGTATTATCTTTTGGAATTATTGGGGAATTATTTTCTATATTAAAAAAGGAAGATGCTCTTATTATTGCTGATATTTATGATTTAGATATTAATACTTTTTCTAATTATTTAGTAATTTTATCTAATTATCGTAATTTATGTGCTCATGAAGACATTGTTTTTGAAAATAAATCCCAGAGGACAATTGATGATACAAAATATCATCGTTTATTAAAAATTAATATTACTAATGATGAATATGAATATGGAAAAAATGATGTTTTTGCTCTTATTATAATTATGAAATCAATGCTGAAACAAGATGAGTTTAAAAATCTTTGTTTAGAAATTAAGCATGATATTGATAATTTAGAAATGAATTTACATAGTATTTCAATTGAAAAAGTATTAGATAGAATGGGCTTCCCTGTTAATTGGGAAGAAATTATGAACTTTTAGAAAGAAGGTATTGTATGAAAAATAAAATTAGTTATGGAGTAATTGTCTTATTTGCTTTTGTTTTAGGTGGTCTTGCCATGTATTATTTTAGTTATACGCATCGTGTTGTAATAAGTGAAACAAATAATGGAACGCCAGTTCCGGTTACTAATACATGTCGAAGTTGTAATAGTACAGTTATTATGGAAAATGGTAGTCTCGCTGCTTCTGTTGAAAAAACTTTTGATACTGTTGTCATGATAAGAAATTATCAAAGTACTAAATTGAATGGTTCTGGTTCAGGTTTTATTTATAAATTAGATAATAAATATGCATATATTATGACTAACCATCATGTAGTTAGTGGTGGTAATAAATGGATTGTTATTACGAGTACTGATGAAGAATTAGAAGGAACTGTTTTAGGTAGTGATGAGTATCTTGATTTAGCTGTTGTACGTGTTGAAAAGAAAAATTATATGAATGCTACTGTTGTTGGTGATAATAAGAAAGTACGTTTAGGAGATACTGTTTTTACGATTGGGGCTCCTATTGGTTATGAATATCGTGGAACTGTTACAAATGGTATTATTTCTGGTTTAAATCGTTTAGTTGAAGTATCTGTTAAGAATGCAGCTAGTGAAGATTGGGTTATGGAGGTAATTCAAACTAATTCAGCAGTTAATCCAGGAAATTCTGGGGGACCATTATTTAATTCTAATGGTGAAGTAATTGGTGTCATATCCATGAAACTTGTTGAAAACTCTATTGAAGGAATGGGCTTTGCTATTCCAATAGATTATGCCATGAGTCATGTTGAAAAACTTGAAAAAGGTGCTAAAATAGATAGACCATTATTAGGTATTAGCATGGTTAATATTACAGATAGTTATTATTTGTGGCAACAGCGAATTACTCTTCCAGAAGGTGTTGAAGAAGGAGTTGTTGTTATTGAAGTTAGCTCGAATAGTGGAGCTGCTAAATCTGGATTACAAAAAGGTGATGTAATTATTGGATTTAATGATTCAAAAGTAAAAAATTCTGCTTATTTGAAATACTTATTATATAAATATAATCCTGGTGATACTGTTAAAATTACCTATAATCGTGGTGGTAAAGTTGTTACAACTAATATTGTGTTATCCAAAAATGAAGAATAGTCTATATATAAACTATTCTTTTATTTTGAGAATTTGACCTAAGGTAACATCTTCGGTATTGAGATTATTTAGTTCTTTTATTTTATTAATATCCATTTTAAACTTATTAGCGATACTATATAATGTATCATTTTTTTCAACATAGTAATTAATAGGATTATTAGAATTACTTGGAACAATTAGTTGCTTACCTATATTTAGAAGAGTACTAGTCATATTATTGAGTTGCATTAAATCTTGCCAAGCCATATCAAATCTTTTGGCAATATTATATAAAGTATCACCCGCTTTGACAATGTATAAACCAATATTATTCATCTTTCACCTCTCAATATATTGTATGTAAAAATATTTTTCGGTGAAAAAAAATAGTCCATGACTATTTTGTTCCAGTTGATCCAAATCCGCCGTTACCACGAATTGTATTATTAAGATTATCAACAATATTGAATGCTCCTTTAACGTATGGAGTAAAGACAATCTGAGCAATTCTTTCATTAGGTTCAATTGCTTTTTCTTCATTGGTATGATTATGAAGAGCAACCATTATTTCACCGCGATAATCGGAATCTATTACTCCAACTTTATTAGCTGGAGCGAGCCCCTTTTTACTAGCTAGTCCACTACGAGCATAAATAAGGCCAACTAAACCATTGGGAATTTCTAGAGATATTCCTGTTTTAACAAGTACCGTTTCATGTGGTTTAATGGTTAGTACATTATCAATATTGGCATATAAGTCTGCTCCTGCTGCTTCTTCACTTCCATAGGTTGGAATTATTGCTTTTTCGTCTAATAATTTAATATTAATCATTTCTTTTTTCATTTTGTCCTCCTTCTTGATTAATTAAACCTATATATAAAATATTTTCATCAATATAATTTATAATATCTTTCATATTATCATTTTTATTAATAGAAAGATAATGTATACCAATGTTATAATTAATGTTTTGATATTTTTTTATTATTTCTAATTTAGAATCAATATTAGTATAATATTCTTTATTGGTGATATCTTTTATTTCACCGTATTCTTCTTTATCTAATGAAATAAAGGCATGAGATATTAGCGAGTTATTTATTCCGTATACAGTAAATCCCAGTCCTGTTTGTTTTTTCCAATCATCACTTTTTTTCTTTAGATATTTCAGTACTTTTATGGCAAATTTTTCTTGTTCTTTCTCATCATCTTTCATATTTAGTGCCATTTCTTTTAAGCCAACATATCCAAGAGCAAGAGAAGAGTAGCCATTTTTTAAGTATTTATCTATTTTTTCACCTTTTTTATTTCGTGCTATAGCTCCATTTTGCCATAGAATAGGGGAAATATCACTAATAGTACCAATTAATGAATGGTAGCGTATTAAAAGGGCTTCATAGCATAATTCTAGTCTTTCATCTAATATTTGAAAAAATATATCTTCTTTTTTATTGGCCATAATAGTGATTTGGGGAAGATTAATACTAACAATACCTTGATTAAATCTTCCTTCTATAATACTTTTTCCTTCATTATCTTTGTAGGGTGGTAAAAAATAATGGTTAATTGGCGCAAAGATATTATTAAAGTTTTTTTGCATGACTTTTGCACTTATTAAATAAATTTCCTTTTTCTTTAGAATTAATTCAGTTATATAATCATATTTTCCATTATTTAAATTATTATTTTCATTAATAACATAAATTAATCGTGGATTATTATAATTATTTAGTTCTATTATTTTGTAAATTAATTTAACTAAGTTTTTATTATCAGAATCTAAGTTTAATAGTATAGATACCTTAGGAGTTTTACCATTTGTATTTATTAAAGTATTTAATTCTAATAAAAACATTTTAAGTGACTGATCAATATTTTCTTTTTCTCTTAAATAATTACTTAAATATTTAATATCAATGGTTATTTCACCATATATTGATGAAGAGACATTATGAATAATATTTAAAAGAATAATTAGGGCTTCTTGAAAATTAGTGGGTGAATGAATATCTATATCATTTATTGTTAATCCCTTTAACATTTCTGGATAATTAAGATATATAGAATTAATCATTGGTTGAATGAAATAATTAATATCATGAAAATAAAGAAGTCCTTTATCTATTGCTTCACTTATTTTATTGGGTAAAAAAACTCTTTTAGATAAGTCTTTGGATACTTCTCCAGCGATTAAATCTCTTTGTTTATAGATAATGGCATTTTTATTATTTTCGAATTGCTTATTACCATTTTTAATTAAGGATAAAATGGATTGATCAGTGGTATTACTTTTTCGAACTAATGCTCTTGTATAGCGATAAATAATATAGCTTTTGGCTAAAGCATACTTTTTAATCTTCATTAGTTCAGTTTCAATATGATCTTGAATATCTTCTACTAGCATTCTTTTTTTATTTAATTCTTCAATATGGCGAATAATATTGTCAATTTGTTTCTTTTTCACTCTTTCATTTTCCGGAACATCACCATTAGCTTTATTTATCGCAGTATATATTTTTTCACGATTATATTCGACAATACGACCATCACGTTTAATTACTTTCATGTATCCTCCATTTTGCTATCTATATTATATCAGGAAATATTTATGACAATATGTTGCATATGCAACTTTTTTTTATTATAATTTATGTAGGTGTATATGGAAGAATTATCAATATTTAAAGGGATAGCGAATAATGATATTATCAAAATGATAAAGTGTTTTGATGCCAAAAAAATAGAATTTAAAAAAGATAGAACGATTCTTTCAAATGTTACAAATTCTAATTTAATTGGTATTGTTTTAAAAGGATCGGCCAATATAATTCGTTATGATTATAATGGAAATAGAAGTATTATAGAAAGCCTTGAAACAGATTCTGTCTTTGGCAAAACTTTTTCTTATCTAGATGATGATGTAATAGTTGTTGCTACTAGTGACTGCGAAGTATTATTATTTGACTATGATTTATTAATGAAAAGATGCCGAAAGAATTGTGAATGTCATACTAAACTTATGGATAATGTTTTAAGCTTATTATCATTAAAGATTATAGATCTTAATGAGAGATTGGAGATATTATCGAAAAGAAGTATTCGGGAAAAATTATTGTGTTATTTAAATTTAATATCTAAAAAAAAGGGAAAAAAATCGTTTTATCTTCCCTTAACATATACAGAATTAGCTGATTATTTATCGGTTGATCGGAGTGCGATGATGCGTGAAGTAAAAAATTTGAAAGATGAAGGTTTTATATCTAGTAATGGTAAAAAATTAACTTTAGTGAATTATTAAAAGAACTTTTAAAGTTCTTTTGCTATTTTTTGAATAAATTCTTTAACTACTTTTTTAAAATTTTCTTCAGCTTTTAGTGCAGTTTCTTTTACTTCTTCATGTGATAATATTTCATTGGTAACGCCAGCTGCCATATTGGTAATACAGGTTATTCCAGCACATTTGATATTAGAATGGTGTGCAACAACAGCTTCTGGTACAGTACTCATACCAACAGCATCTGCTCCTAGTGTTCTTAATGCTCGAATTTCAGCTGGTGTTTCATAAGTTGGGCCTTTCATGTAGGCATATACTCCTTCACGAAAATAACCGATATGCTTATTCATTATTTCTTTTAATATCTTAATATATTCTTTATCATATGTTGTACTCATATCAATGAATCGATCACCAAACTCATCCATGTTAGGACCACGTAAAACACTTTCTGCAAAGAAAGATAATTGATCATTAATTATCATTAAATCTCCCTTTTTAAATGAAGTATTAATTCCTCCTGCGGCATTAGTTAGAATAAGGGTTTTGACACCTAATAATTTAAATATTCTAATTGGATAAGTAGTTTCTTTTAAATCATATCCTTCATAGTAATGAAATCTACCATTCATGGCAATAATAGGAACATTATTTAGAGTTCCAAATATTAATTCTCCTTTATGTCCAGCAACTGTTGAAATAGGGAAATTAGGTATATCTTTATATGCTAAGACTACCTTATTCTCAATGTCATCAGCTAAACTTCCTAAACCTGATCCTAAAATAATCGCTAATTTTGGAATTTCTTTAACTTTTTTTTGAATATAATTAACGGTTTCATGCATTTTATTTAGATAATTATTCATTTACTACCATCCTTTCTTTTAAATAATCATTTACTATTTCTTTATCACTAAAATGATGTTTTTCTGTTCCAATTATTTGATAATCTTCATGTCCTTTTCCTAATATTAATAAAATATCATTTTCTTTTAATAAAGTAATACCTTTAATTATGGCTTCTTTTCGGTTATAAATAACTTCGTGATTAGTCATTGTACATCCTTTTAGCATATCATTAATTATTTCTTTTTCATCTTCCATTCGTGGATTATCGTCGGTATAAATAGCATAATCACTATTTACTTCAGCAATATGGGCCATAATTGGTCTTTTTGTTTTATCACGATTTCCTCCACAACCAATAATGGTAATAATTCTTCCCTTTTTAAACTCTTGACAAGTTTTTAAAACATTTTCTACGGCGTCTGGTGTATGGGCATAATCAACAAAGATACTGTTTGTATGATATTTAATCATTTCCATTCGACCAAATGGAGCGGATAAAGTGTTATTTAGTTTCAAAATTTGTTCTATGTCTATTCCTAAATTAATTAAAATTAATAGAGCAGTTAAATAATTATAGATATTATACCTTCCTACCATATTAATATGAGTTCGATATAGTTTCTTTTGATATGAGAAAGAAAAATCGGTTCCTAAATTGGTAAAGTCAATATCCGAAATTAATACATCTCCTAATTTTGAAGATATAATAATATTTTTATTATTTTCTTTAACAAATTCTTGATAATGAGAATCATCACCATTAATAACCGCTATTTTTTCGTCTCTTGTTAGGGAAAATAATTTTTGTTTTGCTTTGGAATATTCTTCAATAGTTTTATGAAAATCAAGATGATCTTGAGTTAAATTAGTAAAAGCAACAGCATTATATTCTAATCCATAGCATCTATTTAAAGCTAGGGCATGGGAACTTACTTCCATTACAACATAAAGGCAATGATTTTGATATGCTTCAAGAAGCATATCATATAATAAATCAATATCAGGGGTTGTATTATTCAATTCTCTCTTTGTATTACCATAATAAAAACCAATTGTTCCAATATAGGCACATTTAATTCCTAAATCGTTTAAAATTTGATATATTAAAAAGCAAGTTGTTGTTTTTCCATTAGTTCCTGTGATACCAATTAATTTCATTTTGGATATTGTCGAGTAATATTTATTATATAAATAATTTTCTAAATATTTTCTTGTATCTGGTACTATTTCGGTTTTAACAGAATAATTTCCGTGTTCACATATTATTTTTTTAGCACCATTTTTAATGGCTTCTTCGATATAATCATGTCCATCTCGATTAATGTTTTTGATGGCAATAAAGGTATCTCCCTCTTTAACTTTTCTTGAATCAGTAATTAAATCAATCATTTAAACTCCTTAAATAAAGTATAGCACGTATAATGTTAAACATAAAGATTTTAAATGTAATATTTTGAAATTAATCAAATTTTATTAACTATTGTCTTTTTGAACTCTTTTCTTTTTCTTTAGTTTGTATAATTAAATCATATACTTGGATTAAATCAGGATGATTAGTTTTTCGTAATTGTTCTAGTGTTTGCATACATGATATATCATCTTTATCAATTAATGAGCAATACATTTCGTAAATATATCTTTTAAAATCGCCACTAAATTTATTATCTAATGTAATATGATATTTTTCTTCAATCATTGTTTTAAACTCATAGAATCGAATAACACCAATAACAACATTTTTAAAATAATGATTATATAATCTTTTAATTAATGATTGGTTGGTTAAATCAAATCTAGTTTTAGTTTCTGCATATTGTTCTGGGTTTATTAAATTATATTTTAATTGATGATTATTATCAAAGGCTATTCTATTAAAATTACGAACTTTAAGAACTGATTCATGAATTATATTATAAATATTATTAAATATTTTATTGATTTGCCTTATATCACGTATTTTGCCATTTTGTACATCTTTTATTACATCTTCCCATTTGTACATGAGAACAAACGTACCAATTTCTAATCCAGCATTATTACTATTATTTGAAGTTATGATATCTCCCGATTTTTTTTGATATATATCCATTGATAAAATATCAATTGTTTTCATACTACCATCTGGATTAAAAAAGTTTTTAAGGATAGGATATGAATCAAGAATAGTAGGGGTCTTTTTGATTATTTTTATCAAGTTTATTAAGTCATATAAGGCATAGTATTTTCCACTTGTTTGTTCAGTGGTTTTTCCTTGTTTTTCTTGAACAAAAGTATTTGTATCTTTTTTTACGGTAAATGTTCTTCTGGCTTGAATAGCCAAGATATTATCTAAAGCTAAAACCCACATATCTTGTTGTTTTCCATGATTATCTGTAAAAATTCTATTTTCTAAACTAATCATTTTGTGAATAAATTTTCTTGTTTGAATCCATCCCTCTTCATCAGCTTCCATTTCTATTTCGTCGCTATCATGATTAATCGTATAATCATAAATTGTTTGCCCATTAATTGTATTAGTAGGCATCATTTGATTTAATATATTGCGTATAGTATAACTAATTCCACTAGAAGTTAATTTTCCTTTTAGACAATCTAATTTTTGATGTTGATGAGTTAATTCATGAAAACAAACAAATATTATCCAGTATATATCTTTTTGTTTTTGTGTTCTTGATGAAAAAAGTGATTCATAACTAGATAATGATATTTTTTCTGCAATACTTTTACTAAAAACGCAATATCGATGATTAAAACTAGAATGAGCAATGCCAACTTTTTGATTTTTATCATAATTAGCGATAAAAAATCGACTATTTCTTGCTTCTTCATCAAGGGTAAAGTTACTAGTTATAATAGTAGTAATTGCTCCAATAATTGCTATAGAAGAACTGATATTGAATTTTTTGGCATTATTTAAAATGTATTTAGCGAATATATCTCCTTTGTCACCGGATACATCTCTACTTGAGTAAATATAATCGGCAGCAATATTAATTAAATTAGAATTTAATGCTTGATTTTTAGCCATAGCATCAAAAATAATATTAATTATTTCTTTGGCTGTATTATGTCTTTTTTCATATTCTTTTTTTTGTTCATCCGTTAAATATTTTTGAAAGATAAGACTTCTTAATTTTTCATCGCGAAATATAGGATTAGTAATAAGCTCTGGATAAATATTATATTTATCAGTTGCTTTTAATGTTTTTTTATTTAACACTTTAAAAATATAAGCTAAATAGTTTTTAAAATATGGTGAATCAATAAATGAATTATCTGTTAATAAACGTTTTTTAATATAATGATCCAGTGATTCTTTAAAAGCTAAAGAATTTGCATTAGATTGATCAGTATATTGATTTGTAGCCGCATCTATTAATGATAATAATTTACTTCGGCTAGATAAAACATTTATATATTCTTTTTCAGAAAATTCTTGAATATATGTTTCGTTATACATAAGTTTTCCTTTCTATCTTCTTGGAATAATCATATGTTCATCATCTTTAGGTACTTCATATGGAAACTTCGCTAAATCTCTATTTTCAGTATCCATTTTAGCAGTTGTAGTATCCCAATTATTTATTCTTTTTCTTATATTATCATTTACTTGAAATAAGACATCTCTACTGATTGGTTGATTAATTCTTTCTAAAAGATAATGCCCTAATTCAGTTAAAAAATCTTGATAGTCTTGTTCCGTTTGACATTTTTTTAATAAATCTTGGAAATAGGAATTTTTAATGTCACATCGAATATTGTGTAATATGCCTTTACATACAATACGATAAACATCTAACACTATTTTTGGATATGATATATTACTTCTTTCTTCTCTTTTGGTTTCCACATCGATAGTTCTTTTTAAAATGAAATTAACTTGTCGTACAAACTCTTTAAATGAATGAAAACTTAATAAAGGATCTATGATTGAAAAAGAAAACATTCTACTGTCAACAGTCATATTATCGAACGTCATTAAGGAATAGTTTAAATAATCTTTATCTAAACCATTATCCCATGTTGGATCAGACATAAATAGTCCATGAATGTTATATTTATCGTCATCAAGACTAACGATTACTCGAGCGTGTCCTCGTAAATCAACAGGTTTTTCTTCTGGTTTATCTTGATCAAATCCTTCATCATATGAGACATCAGTCATGACCCCTATTCCATTAGCATTAATGCCCACACGTTCAAGGAGACACTCTAATAATTTAGCATAACCAACGCATACCATAAAATCATTATGTAGAATGTATCTTAAAAATCTTGATTGATTTACATCATTAGGGTTTTCTTTATATGGTTTAAAGTTTTTAACAATATTATAAACAGCTATAAATCGTTCCATAGGACTTAAATTAGCTTTTAGTATCGGTTCTACTAATGAATCTAATATTTTTTCTTCTTCCATATATTCTTGGTAAGGATAATCGTATAAATCGTTGGTAATATGATTTATATATACATTTTTAAAGTGATATTTTTGAAGAAATTTTTTTAAAGTGCTTCTTTTTTCTATTTTGATATTAAATCCAAAATTTTTGTTTAATTGATCTAGTTTTTCCATAAAGGTAAATGTCTTTTCTAAATATTCTTCTTCATTGGCATAGTTATATTCATGTAATGAAAAAACAGCTTCTGGATTAAAGTATATAAAATCATCAATATTACACACTTCTAGATCGTTTTTGGATAGATAAAATCTTTTTTGCGTTTTTGCTTCCATAAAAGTCGTATATCCAAATATATATCTACTAGATATTTGTTTTCTATCTAATGTTGCATCAATATGTTTATCTTTTATTTGTTTTAATTGTTGGGGAGTTAATTTAACATTATAAAAAGATAGTGTAACATTTTCAATTTCTAAAAGTTTATCTAATAATTCTTGAGAAAAAGTAAAATCATATATAGCATAATACTTATCGCTTGTATGTTCATATGAATAAAGAAAAGCTTCTTTTATTTCTTTTTCGTATTTTTTAAAATATTCAATACTAATGGAAGGATATCCAAAGATTGGATTGATGGGAAAAGTAATAGGGTGCTGATCACTTGTATAATTTATTATTTTATTATTGGATTTTTCTAACATATTAGTTATTTGATCACCAGGAGTAAATTTTCTTCCAATATATAAATCTTTTATTTCTCCATTTTTAATCTTTTGTAAAAAATCTTCAATAGAAATGTCTTTATATCGATTAGAACTTTCCCATACATTTAATTCATTCATTATATTACCTCTATTTAATAATAACATTATTGGTAAAAAATTACAATTTTATTACGTATAATAACACTTTATTCTAAAAGAATTGACAAGATTTCGTAATAGTAATGATAATGAATGCCTTATTTGTAGATTATATATTTTAATTCGCTCGTTTTATTTTCTTTTTTATTATTATTATTTATTGTTGGCGAAACAATGTTTGATTGGTTTAAATAAAGGAATAAATAAAAAAATTGTTGACAAAATAATAATATCTACATAAAATATAGTTAAGAAATCTTTGATGAAGAGAAGTAATATTAATAGACTTATAAGCGAGTTAGAGTTGGTGGGAGCTAACAGAGAAATATTAATATGAATAACACTTTGGAGAGCTTTGTTGAATAAAGTAGACTGGCCGGATGTTTACCGTTATATAAACTCAGGTTAATAGACCGATAGAGAGATTACTAATGTAATAATTAGGGTGGTACCGCGAATTTAGAGTCATTCGTCCCTTGTGGATAATGACTCTTTTTACATATAAAGGAGGATATATGGATGTAAAAGATTTATATCAAAAAATTGACAAATTAATTAATAAGGAGGTAACTTTAACTGGATGGATTCGAAATCATCGTAAACAAAAAGAATTTGGCTTTATTGATTTTTCTGATGGAACTTGTTTTAAGCATGTTCAACTAGTTTATCATAATGATTTAACTAATTTTGAAGAAATAACTAAATTAAAAATTGGTTCTAGTATTGAAGTAGTTGGTACAGTAATTAAATCAGAAGGATCTGGTCAAGATTATGAAGTTAATGTTCAAAGCATTAAGTTATTAGGAGATTGTCCAGATGATTATCCTATTCAACCAAAAAGACATACGCGTGAGTTTTTACGAGATGAAGCTTATCTTCGTCCACGAACTAATTTATTTCAAGCTGTATTTCGTGTACGTAGTGTAGCTGCTATGGCTATTCATACATATTTTCAAGAAAAAGGGTATATTTATTTTCACGCCCCTTTAATTACAGCTAGTGATTGTGAGGGAGCTGGTCAAATGTTTCAAGTAACAACTCTTGATTTGAAACGTATCGCAAAAAGTGGAGAAGTAGATTATTCTAAAGATTTTTTTGGTAAAACAGCAGGACTTACTGTATCTGGCCAGTTGGAAGCAGAAACTTTTGCTATGGCTTATAAAAAAACTTATACTTTTGGCCCAACTTTTCGAGCTGAAAATTCTAATACGAAAACGCATGCTAGTGAATTTTGGATGATTGAACCAGAAATCGCCTTTTGTGATTTAGAAGCAGATATGGATATTATGGAAGATATGCTTAAGTATATCGTTCAATATGTTTTAGATAAATGTCCAGATGAAATGTCTTTCTTTGATTCTTTCGTAGAAAAAGGATTATTAGATAAATTACACAAATTATTAACTAGTAAATTTACAAGAATAAGCCATCATGATGTTATAAAGATTCTTAAAGAAGCAAAAGTTAAATGGGAATTTACTCCGGAATATGGCGAAGATATTGCTAAGGAACATGAAAAGTATATTACGGAATATTTTAATGGACCAGTATTTATTAAGGATTGGCCAAAGGATATTAAAGCCTTTTATATGAAACAAAATAGTGATGGCGAAACAGTAGCTGCTGTTGATTTAGAGGTACCAGGAGCTGGTGAATTAATGGGTGGAAGTCAAAGAGAAGAAGATTATGACAAATTAGTTCATCGTATGGAAGAATTAGGCATGGAAAAAAATGGATTAGATTGGTATTTAAATCTTCGTCGTTTTGGAGGTTGTGTTCATTCCGGCTTCGGAATGGGATTTGAACGTCTACTTATATATTTAACTGGTGTTGAAAATATTCGTGATGTAATACCATATCCAAGAACTCCAGGAAACTGTGATTATTAATTTGTAAAATAATGTAATGGGATTGACTTTATAAGAAAAAGGACTTATACTTTAAGTATAATAAGTGTAGGTGATAATCAAAATATGGAACGAAAAATCAATAACGATTTACTTAAATGGAAACGAGATAGCCTAAACAAACCCTTTTTCTTATATGGCGCTAGGCAAGTTGGAAAGACATATTCAGTTTTAGAATTTGGAAAGAAATTCTATAAGAATGTTGCTTATTTTAATACAGAGAATAACAGTGATCTATTGGATTTATTATTAAAAGAAAAAAATCTTGATAAATTAGTAGTGAAATTATCATTAATGGGTGGGGTAACTATTTTTCCTGATGATACATTAATTATTTTTGATAATATTTGTGATGAAAAAATGATTAAGTCTTTAAAAATCTTTGGCAGTAATAATAACCCTTATCAAGTAGTCATGATTAGTAGTAGTCGAATTCTAGTAAATAGTGCTCGTGTTGAAGAGTTCTATTATCGACCAATGTATAATATGGATTTTTTTGAATATTTAAGTAATACAGATAAAATTCAGTTAATTGATTTTATTAAAGATAGTTATGAAACAAGTGCTCCGATGCCTTTTCATCAAATGGCTTTGGATGCTTATTATGAGTTTCTTCAAACAGGTGGTTTTCCGGAAGTAGTTAATGCGAAACTAACTGGGGCATCATATTTTGAAATTGAAACTATTAAAAAGAAAATTGTTGATGTATATAAAGGTGAATATGCTTATTATGGAACAGGAACGGATTTTGCAAAGTGTGATGAGATAATTCGCTTTTTACCAAGTCAATTAATTAAAAATAATAAGAAATTTCAATATGTTTTAATGCGTAAAGGAGCTAGAAGTAAGGAATATGATAGTAGTATTCAAAATATGGTTACTAATGGTATTTTAAATCGTAGTTATCGTATTACTAATGTTATCAGTCCATTATTAAGTGTTAAAGATAGTGAAAGTTTTAAATTATATTTTAATGATGTAGGTCTTTTGTATTCCCTTCTTTTTGTTAATCAATCACAATTTGCTACGGATTTAGATATAAGGCGTAGTTTGGTTGAAAATGATGTAGCTAATACACTTGTTAAACAAGGATATGCATTATATTATTATCAGACGGAAGGAAAAGCTGAAATACAATTTGTTATACAAACAAGATCAGGGAAAATTGTTCCAATTGAGGTTGTTGATATGAAAATGACTAAAGCTAAAGCCATGTCGATGTTTGCTCAAAAATTTAATATTACTGAATGCATTAGACTAACTGAAGATAATTTTAGTAGTAAAAAAGGAATTCGTTTAATTCCAATTTATGCTCTTTGTTGTTTAAATAATTTGTAGAATAAAATCACCATTATTGGATAAAATAATAATGGTGATTTTTATTATGGATAAAAGAAAGAAATTTATTGTTATAAATATATTTTTAACTTTTATAATCGGTTTTATAGTTCATGGAATGTATGAATGGTTTCCTTGTGTTTTAACAACTGTTTTTCCAGTTAATGAAAGCTTATATGAACATATGAAATTGATTTTTTTAAGTCCCATTATTTCAAGTATTATTTTATATTTTTATTTCAAAAGAAAAGATTTTATAATTCATAATTTTCTTTTTGGTTTAATGGTTAGTACTATTTTTAATATTATTCTTTTCTATTTAATATATTTACCTTTCTACTATGAATATGGGGCGATTATGTGGATGACTTTATTAATATATTTTATTACAATTATTATGAGTCAATATTTATATTATTTAATAATTAGTATGGATAATAATAAAAAATTAAATCTAATTAGTGGAATTTCTCTTTTAATAATAATGATTATATTAACCTATTTTACTTATCATCCTCTTAAAATTGATTTTTTTCGTGATCCTGAAAATAATTCTTATGGTATTAAAAAATAATATTAGGTGTTTTAAAATATTTATGATATAATAACTTCAGGTGATGTGATTTTGAATAAATTTAGTCGAGATGATGTTAAGTCATTGCTAGTTTTATTAATATTTGTAGCTTTAATTGTTGTTGCTGTTCGTTTTATTATTTATTTGTTACCATTTATTATTGTTGCACTTTTGGTTTATTTAGTGTATGATAGTGTTACAAGAAAAAAAAGAAACACCGCTGATAATACTGTAAAAGAGGCAGAAGTAATCGAAGAAAAGAAGACAAAATAATTTGTAGGGGAGTAAAAAATGGTTTTTGGTAAAATTATTGTCAAAGAAAAATACGAGAGAAAGGATGATTTGGTATTTAGACCACTTGTTCGAGGTTTTCGAAAAATTGGTGCAGATTCATTTTTAACTGAGAATGGCTGTATTGTTATTGGGGTAATAAGGGATGGTCAATTTTTTGAGTTGTTCACATGGAGAATGATACCACATGCTCAATATGAGGAGATTGATACTGAAGAGTTTTTTCAAATTATTGACGGTTTATCTGTTGATCAATTAAACCTAATTAAACGAGTTATTCGTTCTTGCGTTTTTAATGATGATGTTAATATGACTTTTAGTGCTTCAACAATTGAGGAATTGGCACGTGATAGGGCAGTTGAGTTTGATGCTTATGTCCATGATTTAACGCCAATTAATCCTTATGAAGAGCCATATGAGGGATATAACGATTTTGCCTATAAGTGTAAAAAATTACAAAAAGTAAAATAGAGTATTGCAAAAGATGTCAATACTCTTTTTTTTTGAATTTTTATATGTTATTATTAGAATGGTGTTGGATATGAAAAATAGTTTGAAAATTATATTGAAAAGTGTTTTATCTGGAGTAATGATAAGCATTGGTGGTTGTATTTATTTGATGATGGATAATAAAGCATTGGGAGCTTTTCTCTTTAGTATAGGATTATTTATGATATGCGTGAATGGATATAACTTATATACAGGGAAAATTGGTTATGTTATTGACAATAAGCCTAAATATTTAATTGAATTGTTATTAACCTTAATTGGTAATGCTATTGGAACAGTATCTTGTGGATATTTATTCTTTTTATCAAGAATAGGAACTACTTTGCGTGATCGAGCTAATGTTATTTGTCAGGTGAAATTAGACGATAACCTTTTAAGTATTTTTATTCTTTCTGTTTTCTGTGGAATTCTTATGTATTTAGCTGTTAATTTATATAAAAAAATAGATGGATTTGGGAAGTATTTAGGAATATTTTTATGTGTAACTGTGTTTATTTTATGTGGATTTGAGCATTGTGTTGCAAATATGTTTTATTTTAGTGCAGCTAACTTATGGTCATGGAAAACAGTTTTATATGTTTTAATTATGGTTCTTGGTAATTCTACTGGATCAATACTATTGGCTTTAGGAAATAAGTTTAGTTTAAAAGATTAAATAAAATTTGTTGTTGCAAAGAAATAGTTTCAAAATAAACTATTTCTTTTTGCATATTTTTTTTCTTATACCATATTCTTAGATAGGTGATAAAAATGGAATATGATTATAAGTTTGGTAATGACTATTATAAGTATTATGGCAACAAAGGGGTTAAAAGCACCGTCTATAATATTTTAGCTCCTGAACAATCACAAAATGTTCAGCCAGGAATGGAGTATGCAATGACTCCATTACCAATTTTTGATAATTTAAAATATCGTGGTAATAATAAATTAAAGGATAAAGTTGCTATTATTACTGGAGGAGATTCAGGACTAGGAAGAGCTTGTTCGATTGCTTATGTCAAAGAAGGAGCTAAGGTTGTCATTGTTTATTTAAATGAAGAGCGTGATGCTATGGAAACTAAAAATTATATTGAAACAATGGGTGGGGATTGTTTATTAATTAGGGGAGATATTACTTCTCACTCATTTTGTAAGGATGTTGTACAAAAAACTATTAATAAATATCATCAAATTGATATTTTAGTTAATAATGCTGGTGTTCAATATCAACAAGATCAACTTGATAGTATTACTGATGAACAATTTGATAAGACGATGAAAGTAAATATATATGGAATGTTTTATTTAACAAAAGAAGTTTTACCTTATTTGAAAAGTGGCTCATCAATTATTAATTTATCTAGTGTTACTACTTTTTATGGTGATCCGCAGTTAATTGATTATGTTACTACCAAAGGAGCTATTATTGGTTTTACAAGGTCTCTTGCCCGCAATTTAGCTTTAAAAAATATTCGAGTTAATGCTATTGCTCCAGGCTTTTTTTGGACCCCATTACAACCAGCTTGTTGGGTTAAAGAAAAAATACCATCTTTGGGATCAGATGCAGCTATGGCAAGGGGAGCTAATCCTTATGAACTAGCACCAACATTTGTTTTTTTAGCTTGTAGTGATTCCAGCTATATGACTGGTCAAGTAATGCATGTTAATGGTGGTCAAGTAATGGGATAGAAAGAATTTTTGTTCTTTTTGTTCTTTTTTTTGCATATAATTGGTTGGTGATAAAGTTTGTTAACAGATCAAGAATTTTTTATTCAATCATTAAGAGATCATTTATATTATTTGCGAAGTATAAGACAGTTTTGTATAACTATTGAGCTTTCTTTTTATAAAAATAATAATCAATACATTAATATTGCCCAGGATTTTGCTAATAAATGTGATGAGTTAGGAAAGGAAGCAATTAGCTATACAGGAGGAAGAGTTAGTAAAGAAGCTTTGGATAATCAAATATATGTAACGGAGTTTAGTCTTCCTTGTGAATTAAAAACTGAAAAATTGTTTGGTATTGATATTGATACGGCTTTTACTGAAAAAGAATTACAATTTCAAATAGGTACTAGTGAAATAATTAATGAAGAAACAATGAATAATATTCAAAAATTAAATGAAAAAGCTCTTGTTTTAGCTCGAAATTTTAAAATGTTTTGTAATGAAATACGGGAAAAATTAGATAATAATTTATTATTTTCCTTTTCCTATAGTGATTTCTTTAGTTATCTTTTTGATGAAGTAGATACTTATATTCAAGATTTAGAAAGAATCATTGCAATGGAAGGATATTCACCAATTTATGCTGTTGGATATGAATATAAATTTGCTACAACCTTACAAAAAACAGCTCGTTTTATTAGGGATTGGGTTGATGTTTCACATACAGATGTTTTTGATTTAGCTAATTACTATGTTAATAGTTTTGGAGAAATAATTGACTTATACTTAAAAGCTTCTATTTCACCAGAAATTCAAGAAGAATTAGCTAGTAATACTATTAATCTTTTAGTTGATTATCAGGATTTTTTGAAAGATATTTTAACTAGATTAATTAGTGGTAAATTATATTTTATAACACCACCAGTATCAATTGATAATATTTATACTAGTGTTAACTTTTATAAGTTTGTTTTATCTATTTCTAAAAAGGAAGCTGAATAGGGGGATATTATGTTAGATAATAAACAAATTTTTCAACAATCGTTAGTTAATCATATATATTTTGCAGGTTCTATTCGAAGTTTTTGTACAACTATTGGATTAACTTTTTTTAAAAATAATCAAGCTTATATTGATCGCGCTATCGCTATAGGACGAAGAGCAACAGAAATTATTAATCAAGCTCTTTTATATACTGATAAATCTTTAGCGAATGAAGTATTAAAAAATGAAGTTTTATATACGGAATATACTAGTTCTATCAATAAGTTAACAGAAGAATTATTTGATATTGATTTAGAAGGAAGAATTAGTGAAGATAAAAAAATCTTAGAAACCAGAAATAATATTAATTATGATAATACTGTTATGTTACAAATTGATGAATTGAATAATCAAGGATTAGCTTTAGTTAATGATTTTAAAAGTTTTGTTTCAGAAATAAAAAATAAATTAAATTCAGAAGACTTGTTTTCATATTTATATCCAGATTTTTTTAATTATATGTACGAAGAAATATCAGTTTATGGAAGAGATATAGATAGAATAATAAGTAAAGAGGATTATACAACTTTTTATTTAAACGAATATGCTTATTATTTTA
This sequence comes from uncultured Clostridia bacterium, assembly GCA_946533175.1. Lineage (GTDB taxonomy): Bacteria > Bacillota_I > Bacilli_A > RF39 > UBA660 > RUG12783. The sequence continues at coordinate 9,212 of CAMNBS010000001.1, read as the reverse complement.
ATGAATTATTGAGAAAGTCTTCAGAATATATAAGAGGTTTTTTAGATACTTCACATCAGGATGTTTTTGATATGGCAACTTATTATATTGGCTCTTTTGCTAATTTAACAGAACGATATTTAAAAACTGGGAATAATGATACTTTAAGTGATGAAACCAAAAGATTAGTTATTAATTATAAAAGTTTTGTAACTAGTCTTATTGAAAAAATATTACGTAGTGAATTATATTTTATAACACCTGCAATTGTTTTAGATAATTTTTTAACTAATATTAATGCTTATTTGTTCATTATTGATTATGCCAAAGTATTAAGTAATTAATACTATTGGTATTTTTTTAATGACATTTTATGAAAAATTTGATAAACTAATACCGAAAAGAGGGATATTATGCATTTACCTGATTTAGTGAAAGCGCGAAAAAGAACAAATGATGAAGTAAAAAAAGTACAATATCAATTAGATAAGAAATATCGAAATATAGGAAAAGGAAAGACATATTATGTTAAAACATACGGATGTCAAATGAATGAACACGATTCAGAAAATATTTGTGGGATTTTAGAGAGTATGGGCTATGTTAAAAATGAGATAATGGAAAATGCTGATTTAATAATTTTGAATACATGTTCCATAAGAGAAAATGCACATAATAAGGCTTTTGGAATGTTAGGTAGACTTAAACATTTAAAAGAAGAAAAAAAGGATGTTGTTATTGGTTTATGTGGATGCATGGCTCAAGAGGAAGTTGTCGTTGATGAAATATTAAATAAATATAAACATGTTAATTTTATCTTTGGAACCCATAATCTTTATGATTTACCAAAACTTCTTGATGAACATAAAAAGAAGACAAATATTGAAGTCTTTAGCTGTGAAGGTGATTTAATTGAAGGATTACCCGTTAGAAGAGACAGTTCTTTTAAGGCTTATATTAATATCATTTATGGCTGTGATAAGTTTTGTACATATTGTATAGTTCCATATACCAGAGGTAAGCAAAGAAGTCGCTTGATGGAAGATATTTTGCACGAAGTAGAAGAATTAAAAAATGATGGATATCAAGAAGTTACTTTATTAGGACAAAATGTTAATGCTTATGGAAAAGATTTAGGATTGGGATATGACTTATCGGATTTATTAATTAAGGTAGCTGAAACTAAAATACCTCGTGTTCGTTTTATTACTAGTCATCCTTGGGATTTTACGGATAAAATGATTGATGTTATAAAGAATTATCCTAATATCATGCCATATGTTCATTTACCTCTACAATCCGGAAGTGATAAAGTCTTAAAATTAATGGGTCGACGTTATACAAGTAGTGAGTATAAAGAGTTATTTGATAAATTAAAAAGAATTCCTAATATTGCTATAACTACTGATATTATAGTTGGTTTTCCTGGTGAAACGAAAGAAGATTTTGATAAAACAATAGAAATGGTTAATTATTGTAAATATGATAGTGCTTTTACCTTTATTTATTCACCAAGAGTAGGAACCCCTGCGGCTAAATTATATGAAAATGATACAACTTCTCAGGAAGAGAAAGAACAAAGATTATATGAATTAAATAATCTTATTAATGAATATTCTCTTTTTAATAATTCAAAACTATTGCATACTACTCAAAAAGTATTAGTGGAAGGATTAAGTAATAAAGATGAAGAGGTATATGGTTATACTGAAACAAATAAATTAGTTAACTTTAAAGGAAATCAAGATTTAATAGGTAAAATTGTTAAAGTTAAGATTATTGATGCTAAAAGCTTTAGTTTGGATGGTGAATTAGTTGAATAATAATCTTATTCTTGATAAAGTTGATGAAATAATAAAGAAAATAGAATCTGATCCTGTATATCAAAAATATCTCTATTTAAAAGAAAAAATGGCTAATCATTCAGAAATTGTCTTATTAGTTAATGAGATTAGAACATTACAAAAAGATGTTGTCCATCATTTGAATAAAAAAAATATTTTAGAAGAAAAAATTAATGAGTTAAATAATGATCCTTTGTATCGGGAATATAATAATACATTATATGAATTAAATAATGTTTATAGTATTCTTGAGACAAGTATTAATAATTATTTTTCGAAAAAACTTAATTAATTTTTTCTTTTTTTTGTTTATTTTATAATGACATTTAAGGGAAAATTTGTTATACTCATTATAGAGAGGGTAATGTAATGAGGAGATTATTTAAATATATATTTTTATTTTTAATAATTTTTGGTATTTCTTATAAAGTTGATGCGAAAACTCTGAAAGATTTGAAAAATGAACTTGCTGCTTTAGAGAAGAAACAGCGTGATAATAATAATAAAAAGTCATTAACACAAAATCAAATTAGTCAAGTTAATACAAGAATTGGGAATATTTCTAAAGAAATAGAAAAAAGCCAACAAGAAATTGTTTCGTTGGAAGAAGAAGTTAAAGAATTAGAAGATAAAAAGGTTGCTAAAGATGCTCAAATAAAAAGTGTTTTTTCCTTTATGCAAATTGCTAATAGTGAAAATGCATACATTGAATATATTTTTGGGGCTAAGGATATTGAAGATTTAGTTTTACGTAGTGCTGTTTCTGAACAACTTGTTAATTATAATGATGATTTAATTAATGAATATAACGATACTATTGTTAAATGTAATAGTAAGAAAGATGATTTAGCGGATGCTATTGTAAAATTAGATAATGAACAGGAAAACTTAGAAGTAGAACTTGTTACTCTTGGTGATCAATTAAGCTCAGTTATGGACGTTGGAGTTGATATTGCTAGCGAGATTGCTGCTCAAAAAAAATCTATTAATTATTACGAAAAAACATTAGGATGTAAAGATAATCAAGATATTAACACCTGTGGAACAATTCCATATTCTGGTAAAATGATTAGACCAATTAATAGTGGGGCGATTACTAGTTATTTTGGTTATCGTAAGGATCCTATTACAGGAAAAAATAATAGTTTTCATAGTGGTACTGATATGGCTGGCGATAGCAAAGTATATGCTGTTGCACCAGGAAGAGTAGCAGGAATATATTGGAAAACTAAGTGTGGCGGAACAATGCTTTTTGTTAATCATAATATTAATGGTACAAATTATACCAGTGGATATTATCATTTATATCAAGTAAAAGTATCTGTTGGAGATTATGTTGATCAGAATACCCAAATAGCTGTTACAGGTGGAACAAGAGGTTTGACTCCATGGGATGGATGTTCTACGGGAAGACATTTGCATCTTTCCATTGCTAAAGGATTATTCTTTAAAGAATATTCTTCTTATAGTAAATTTACTTCAAAATTAATTAATCCAACTAGTATGATTAATTTTCCACATAATGGAACTAAAGGATATTATTGGTCTAATCGAACAACAATTTATAAATAAGTATCAAATAAGTATCAAAACGATACTTATTTTTGTAATAATATTGTTTAAATAAATGAAAAATGTTAATATTATTAAGGAAGAAGGTATGTAATATGTGTGGATTTGCAGGTTTTTATGATAAAATTAAGAAAAATGAAAAAGAAAAAATAGTAAAAAAAATGGCTGATCGAATTATTCACCGTGGCCCAGATAGTGATGGTTATTTTTGTGATAATAATATTGCCTTAGGTTTTCGTAGATTATCTATTATTGATTTAAAAGGTGGTAATCAACCCATTTTTAATGAAGATAAAACAATGGTAATAGTTTTTAATGGAGAAATATATAATTATCGAGAAATAAAAGAAGAATTATTAGAAAAAGGTCATCATTTCAGTACCAATGCTGATACAGAAGTAGTATTACATGGTTATGAGGAATATGGAGAAAATTTATTTAATAAGCTTCGTGGAATGTATGCCTTTGTCATATATGATATAAAAAAGAAAGAGTTAATTGGTGTAAGAGATATTTTTGGTATTAAGCCATTTTATTATTATCATAAAGATGATGAATTCTTTTTTGGTAGTGAAATAAAGTCTTTTCTAGAACATCCTAATTTTGATAAGAAAATTAATAAGGAAGCTTTAGAACCATATTTGTGCTTTCAATCTAGTGTTTTAAATGAAACATTCTTTAAAAATACATATAAATTAAAACCTGGGCATTATTTAAAATATAATGGAAATAAACTAATTGTTCAAGAATATTTTGGACTTGATTATCAAAAGCAAGATAATACTTTAGAGTATTATGAAAAATTAGTGAAAGAAACATTAGAAGAGTCTATAAAATATCATCAAATTAGTGATGTAGAAGTTGGTTCTTATTTATCAGGTGGGGTTGATTCATCTTACGTCGTTAGTAAGTTTTTACCTGATAAAACTTTTACTGTTGGTTTTGGTGAAAAAGGTTTTAGTGAAATAGATTTAGCTAAAGATTTATCTAAACGTTTTAATATTAAAAACTATGCTCATGTTGTTAGTGCAGATGAGTTCTTTGATACTTTAAAAACTGTAGAGTATCATGCTGATGAACCACATGCTAACTTAACGATGGTGCCACTTTATTATTTATCAAAAACTGCAAAAGAGTATGTTAAAGTTGTATTATCAGGTGAGGGTTCTGATGAAATGTTTGGCGGATATAATGAATATAATGTCTCAAAATTAGAAAATATTTATCTGCATTTTCCTCTTTTCCTTCGTAAATTAAATGCCAAAATTGCTAGAAAATTACCTCATTTTCCTGGTCGTAATACAATTGTTCGTGATGGAAATAAGTTAGAGGATCGCTACTTTGGACGAGTTAATATTATGAGTACGGAAGAAGCAAATAGTATTCTAACATCAAAATATCAATCTAAGTTAACTCCTAATGATATAGTAAGACCATATTATGAAAAAGTTAAAAATGAACCAGATGTCTTAAAGAAAATGTATGTGGATACCCATTTTTGGTTACCAAATGATATTTTACTTAAAGCTGATAAAATGTCTATGGCTAATAGCATTGAGTTACGTGTTCCTTTTCTTGATCGAGAAGTTTGGAATTTATCGAAAATTTTACCAACAAAATATATGGTTCATAAAGGACAAACAAAATATATTTTTCGAAAAGTGGCTCATGAGAGTTTACCAGAAGAGTGGTCTAAAAGAAGAAAGTTAGGATTTCCTGTCCCTTTCCGCAATTGGTTATTAGAGGACAAATACTATAAAATAGTTAAAGAAATGTTTAATAAACAGTTTGTAAAAGAATTTTTTGATGTTGAAAAAATTAATATAATGTTAGATAAGCATCATGAGAAAGAAAAAATGAATACTAGAAAAATTTACACTATTTATGCTTTTCTTGTATGGTATGAACGATTTTTTATTGATGAAAAATAGAAATAGTAATCTTTGTAAAAAATATTGCATTTTACCTTTAATTTTGATAACATTATCAGTGTAAGATATGCCAGTCTTAAAATATGGAGGTGATAGTATGGCAGCAATGCATTATGTAGGAAATTTTAATGCGGAAAGAGGACAATTAAATGCAATAAATGAAACAATAACAACAGAATTAGCATCAATAGAGAAAACAATAGAAGGAATGAACTCATACTGGAAAGATGAAAAAAGTGCTGATTTTATTGCAAGTGTAAAGGAATGGATAACTGAAGTTAAAAGTGAACAAGCGAAAGCAATCGAAGGCGGGAATGAAATTTTATCAAAAGTAGAAAGCGCCTTAAATGTGTATACTAATTAGGAGGAAGAAAAATGGAACTAAAAAATAGAATAATGTATGCAGCTGATTCAGCAGATGGCGGCGGAATTGGTGGAGTAACTAAAGATTTTGATTATGTACAAGTAGAAGCAGCGTTAACAAGTATTAATGCCAGTATTAAAAATATTCAAAATGCTTTATCGAAGAAAATAACGGTAACATCATACACTGGTGATGCTCAAGCAGAAGTAGAGAATGCTGTAGATTCAATAAGAACATATCTTGCTACAATGGAAACCCCATTAACTAATATTACGAAAAAGATAGATGAAGTTAAAAGCGCATACGCTGCAAGTGAAGCTGGAATTAAGAGTGCTCTTTCAGGAATAACAGGCAGTATAGGCGAATAAAAGGTAAGCTAGTAGCAGAAAAATATGGGGTGAAGGAAATAAGTATCCTTGCCCTTTTTTATTATTTTGGGAGAGTGAAAAAATGTCAAAGATTTCTATAAATTATAATAAAGAAGCAATAAAATACATAAATGAGGCAATAGAAAAATATGAAGATGCTATTAGCACAATAAAAAAAACAAACGATAATGAAAAGACTGATGAGATAATAAGATTAATAAATGGAAATATAACAGGATTGATAGAATTGAAAAAGAAGATTAGTGGCATAAATGATCAAATCGAAAATAAAATGAATAATTCATAGACTGGAAGTGAATAAAGTGACGATAGATAGTAATGGTGTAAAAGAAGGATTAAATAAAATAGAGAAGGTTCATGAATTATTAGAAAAAATAGAAAATAAAGTAATTGATTCATCTAATAATTTAGATAAAGCGATAGAAAATAAAATAACAGGATATGGTACAGTAAAAAAAGAAATAAAAATTATTATCAATAATAACGCAATTATCATAGAAAAAAGTAACGAGTTTATAGATGATTCTCAAAAATTAACAACCACTATTAGTAATATTGCAACCGTAGGATATGCATATAACGAGATTAGTGAAACACCAACTGATTTAGGTGAAGGTGAATCAATAATTGATATGGGAATGGGTCCATTAAATAAGAAGTATGTTGAAAATCCAGAAAGTTATTTTGAAGAATTGAGTGCTAAGAAAACCAATGAACAAATGGCTGAACAATTAGCCGCTCAAGGATTAAGAAAAGAAGATATCAATCGAGTTTTAAATGGCGAAATAACTATGGACGAGTTATTTAATGAAATAACATCAGATCCAGATAGAACAAGATATAAAGAAATTATGGAATCTCAATATCTTCAGGGATATAGATATTCACCAAGTGAAAGTCAAAGTCAATTAGATAGTTTAAATGATGAAAAAACTGGAATAGATAATAGACTAAAGGAAATTGATAATACATTAAGAGAACATCAAAGGTTGTATGATAAAAGACAAAGACCTCAGGATGGTATATCAGATGAAGGATTATATAACGATAAACGTCAATTAGAAGAAGCAAGAAGAGAGATAGATAGTCAAATAATTGAAATCACTCAACAAATGAATAGTTATGGCGACGCTGTGGTAGATTTTAATTCGATGGAGGAATTAGATAATGCTATAAAAGAATGTGATGAAGAATTAGTCGTTTTAACAGAAGAGAGAAATCAATTATATATTGCCAACCAAGAGAAAGAATGTACTAATATCGTCATGAATAGATTAGGCTTAGGAGATGATTTAGATACAGCTTTATCAACAGTAGTAGCATATGGTTATAAAGATGCTCAAGGAATTATTACATATGATTTTGATGTATTGAATCCCAAAGAAAATAATGGAGAGAGAATATCTTTTACATATAATGACTTATATGGTAATAGTAAGGCAGCTAATAAATTAAATGAATGTAAAACTGAATTAGATAACTTATATTATAAAGATACAAGTAATTCTAATGCTTATTTTGAAAAAGTAGATTCTATATCAAAAGAATTTTACATTAACTCAGATAAATATTTTGATAGATTAAGTGATAAACTTAATGATGTTGATACTAAAATTAATAATATCGCTCATAAAAAATTAATATATGAATCTATTAAAGAAAGTATTGAAACAAAAGTTAATTTTTATTTAGAAAATATCGATCAATATGTATTGAAAGAAGATTTTGAAGGAAATAGTACATTTGTTGACAAATTAGGGTTATTTGAAAAAGAAACAGAAGGATATGGTGGCATAATAGGTGGCTATAAAGCTTTTACTCCTTATTATGAAACACAGTGTTATCAAAGTAATAATTATGATGAGTATACAGGTATGGTATTATCTTACATTTTAAGTAAAGATTTGACAGGTAATAAAAACTTTGAAGATAGTGACTTCATTATATCAGATAAAACTTATGTTAATTCTGTACCGTTTCCGGATATTCCATTATTAGGAATAACATCAACATATAAAGAAATGGCCATAGATTATTCATCAAAATGGCGCTATATTATGACAAAAGATGAGATAGGATCATTTTATTATATCTGTAATACCGAAGGTTATGATGCGGGATATAAATATCTATTAAATATACGAGATGAATTAGATCAACGATATATCAATATAGAACGACTTAAAGATAGTGAATTTGCTAGAGAAAATCCAGTATTAGCCTCAATTGGTTCAGTATTTAAAAAGCCAATTGAAGGAATAGGAGGAGCCATATATTCTTTAAGCTGTATAGCACATGGGATAGACATTAGTAGAAGTAATATATATAGTACATCAGATACATGGAGAAGTTCAGTATCACAATATATTAATGTAATGCATGGTGATGTTGCGTCCTTTTTCTATGATACTGGAATGAGTATTGCCGATTCTGGATTAGTTATAGCATTAACAGCGGCTACTGGAGGTTCAGGATCAATTTTGATAAGTTCAGGAATAATAGGAAGCTCTGTTTATTTAACAACTTTAAATGATGCGTTAGACCGAGGACTTGATGATAAAAGAGCTGTTGGATTAGCTTTATTAACAGCAGCAACTGAAAGTTTGATGGAAGGATACTCAGTTGGACATTTAATGGGATTAGAAAGAGAATTTACGGATGTTCTTTCTAATAGCGAAATAATGGGTAAAATAATTGGCAAATTAACAAATAAAGGAATAAAATCCAGTGTAGCTACAAACATCGCTGCAATGGCTTATTGTATTGTAGATCAAGCTATAATTGAAGGTGATGAAGAGTTTTGGACTGAAATATTAGATAATGTATGGGACGATATTATTTCTCAAGATTTAAGTAAAAGTTCACTTCGAATAGAGCAATATAAGAGAGAACATCCCGGATGCAGTGAAAGTGAAGCATACACGAATGAAGTATTTAATATCTTAAAAGAAGGTGGAATGGCTTGGTTAGGTGGAGCAGCATCCGGAGGATTCCTTGGCTTTGGGGCAGGTATTAGCAATGTTCATGTACGTAATCAATTTAGTAATTATGTAAATGCCGAATTTAAGCAAATGATATATCAACATGATATGCAAAAGAGAATTTTAGTTGAAACAGAAGCGGAAAAAATGTT